>JBJTFE010000028.1:0-2208 GCA_046093265.1 Phenylobacterium sp.
GCCGGCGGCCGGCTGGTCGACCAGGCCCAGGCCTTCCAGACCCTCAGGGTCGATGACGTCATGACGCCACGGGCCGACATTGTCGCGGTGGAGGTCGACACCCCCTTCGACGAGGTGGTCGCACGCTTCCTCGAGGCCGAGCATTCCCGCATGCCCATCTACCGGGAGACCCTCGATGATCCCCTGGGGGTCGTGCACGTCAAGGACGTCTTCAAACAGATGGCCACGGGCGCCCGTCCCAAGGCCCGCAGGGGCGGGGCGGCGGACTCCGGCCTGATGCGCCTCAAGCGCGACGCCCTCTACGTGCCGGCCTCCATGCGGGCCGCTGACCTGCTTCTGCGTATGCAGGCCACCCGGACGCACATGGCTCTGGTGATCGACGAGTTCGGCGGTACGGACGGTCTGGTCACCCTGGAGGACCTGGTGGAAGCCGTGGTCGGCGAGATCGACGACGAGCATGACGAGGCCCAGGCGGCGGGGGTGCAGGAGCGCCCGGACGGCGTCTTCGAGGCCGACGCCCGCGCACCTCTGGAGGAGCTGGAGGCGGCGCTGGGGCGCGACCTGGCGCCTGCGGACCTCGACGAGGAGATCGATACGGTGGGCGGGCTGGTCTCGGCCATTGCCGGCCGCCTGCCCCGCCGCGGGGAGGTGATCGCCTATCCCGAGGGCTACGAAATCCAGGTCCTGGACGCTGACCCCCGAAGGATCAAGCGGGTGCGAATCCGCCCGGCGCCGCTGCCTCCGGCCGTGGGCTGAACCTTGCCGTCGCCCGCCTCCGCCGTCGCCGGCCTCGCCGCACTGGCGGGGGGCGTCCTGGCCGCCCTGGCCTTTCCGCCCTTCGGCTTCCTTCCAGGTCTCGCCGGGTTCGCCCTGATCCTATGGTCCCTCGACCGGCCCGCTGCGCGGCCGGTGCGCGCCGCCGCCGCGCGGGGCGCTCTGGCGGGGGTGGGATATTTCTCGGTCTCGGTGGTCTGGGTCGTCGAGCCCTTCCTCGTCGACGAGCGCACCTATGGCTGGATGGCGCCCTTCGCCCTGGTCCTCATGGCGGGAGGTCTTTCCCTGTTCTGGGCGCTCGCCGGAGCGCTCTGGCGGTGGATCAACGCCCGGGGCCTGGACGGCCTCATCGCCTTCGCCGCGTGCTTTTCGGCGGTCGAGTGGCTGCGCGGGCATATCCTCACCGGGTTTCCCTGGAACCTGCCGGGCGAGGCCTGGCCGGCCGGCTCGCCGCTTTCGCAGGGCGCGGCCCTCGTCGGCGCCTACGGCCTGACCTGGACAACCCTGGTCCTCGCCGCCGCGCCGGCCTGGCTTGTCGAGCCCGGCCCGGCCACAAGGCGAGGGATGCGCGCCGCCGCCGCCGTCGGGGCTCTTGTCGCCCTGTTCGCCTGGGGCGCCGTCCGGATTGCGGCGACGCCCACCGCGCCCGCCGGCCCCGTCGTACGCATTGTCCAGGCCGACATCGACCAGAAGACCAAATGGCGGCCGGAGAACCTGGAGGGTATCTTCCAGACCTATCTCGACCTCAGCGCCCGCCCCGCTACGATCCCGCCGGCCCTGGTGGTCTGGCCAGAGGGCGCCCTGCCGGCGGTGATCAATGAACTCCTGGCGCCCGGCGCGCCCTGGCGGGACGCCCTGACCCGCGCCCTCGCGCCGGGACAGGTCCTGGCCATGGGGGCCAACCGGGTGGAGTTGGGCGCGGGCGGCGCCCTGACCTATCGCAACAGCCTTGTCCTCCTGCAGGGGACCGGGCGCGACCTCGCCCTGGCGGGTGTCTATGACAAGCACAGGCTGGTGCCCTTCGGCGAGTTCATGCCGCTCGGAGACATCGCCGGGCGGATCGGACTGCGCAGCCTGGTCCACATGCCCGAGGATTTCACCGCCGGCCCGCCGCCGACGCCCCTTCAGCTCCCGGGCCTGCCGGCGGTCCAGCCCATGATCTGCTACGAGGCCCTCTTCCCGGGCTTCACCCGGGCGGCTTCGCGGCGTTCGGGGGTCCGGCCGGCCTGGATCCTCAATGTCTCGAACGACGCCTGGTTCGGCCGCGCTTCCGGCCCCTGGCAGCATCTCAACATGGCCCGCTACCGCGCCATCGAAGAGGGCTTGCCCATCGTTCGCTCGACGCCGACCGGAGTCTCGGCGGTGATCGACGCCAGCGGCCGGACGGTCGGACCCGTTCTGGGGCTTGGCGCGGCGGGCGTGATCGATCTGCCC
>JBJTFE010000029.1:0-4933 GCA_046093265.1 Phenylobacterium sp.
CCAGCCTGTCGAGCGTTTCGCGCAGATCCGCCTCAAGACTCTTGCCCCGACGTTCGGCGCGCAGGCGCAGGAGTTCTTTGGTCGCTTTATCGACCTTCCGAATGAGGATGTCGGCCATCAGAGGATCCTCCCGATGGCGAATGATAGCACGATATCGCTCTGCGCTCAATCGGCGGACTGCGCCGCGCCTACTGCGTCCGGCCGCGCGCCTGGATCCCCGCGCGGCGGGCTTCCACGGCCTCCGGCGTCACATGCCGGTTGTGCGCCGTCGAGCGGGCCTGCTCCAGCTCCAGGCCCTGCCGCAGGGTGGTTTCATAGCCGTCGTCGATCATCGCCTTGTAGGTGATGAGCATGTCCTCATCGATGGTCGCCATGTCGGCGGCCAGCTTGAGCGCGGTGGGCACCAGGTCCTCCGGCGCCACCACGCGGTTGACCAGGCCCCAGGCCTCGGCGGTGCGGGCATCCAGGCGCGCGGCCGGACGCAGTAGGCGCGGCGCGGTCCGCCGATTGAGCGCAGAGCGATATCGTGCTATCATCTTTCGTCAGGAGGACCCACAGATGGCCGACATCCTGATCCGGAAGGTCGATAAAGCGACCAAAGAACTCCTGCGCCTGCGCGCCGAACGTCGGGGCAAGAGTCTTGAGGCGGATCTGCGCGAAACGCTCGACAGGCTGGCGCGGGAAGAGGCCGAGTCTCCTGACGATGCTGAGCCTTTTGGCGACTGGCTTATGGCGATCTCCCGGCCCGGGTTCGACCTCGACGACGCCCTGGACCTGATCCGGTCCGCTCCCGTTCGCACAGCGCCTCTGGAATGATCCTCCTCGATACGAACGTGATCTCCGAGGCGTTGAGACCGGCGCCATCGCAGGCGGTGGTCAGGTGGCTGAACGCCAACCAGGCCAATGCGGCGATCTCGAGCCTCACGATCTTCGAGCTGAAGGCCAGAGCCGGCCTGCTTGAGGCGGGTCGACGCCGAGACACCCTGGAGAACGCCATCGCCCGCGCCATTCGACGCTTCGGGACTCGCGTCTACGCCTTTGACGCCTCGGCGGCCCAGGCGGCGGCCCGACTGCTTGTCCTCGCGCGAGCCCAGGGGTTGGGCCTACACCAGAGCCCCACCAAGCTCGCGGACCTCCAGATCGCGGGGGTGGCGCTTGCCTACGGCCTTGAGCTGGCGACCCGAAATGTCGGCGACTTCCAGGGGCTTGGGATCACGCTCCTCAATCCCTGGGAGGTCTGAGCCCCATCGCCGTCCGGGAATCAGAAAGGGCGCGGGGCCCTCCGGCGCCGCGCCCTGGAATTCCATCGCTGCGGGAGGACCTAGTCTTCCTTGGGCGTGATGACCTGGCGGCCCTTGTACACGCCGGTCTTCAGGTCGATGTGGTGCGGGCGCTTCAGCTCGCCGGTTTCCTTGTCCTCGACATAGCTGTTGGCCCCCAGGGCGTGATGCGAGCGGCGCATGTTGCGGCGCGAGGGGGAGGTTTTTCGCTTCGGAACGGCCACGGGAGACTCTCTCAGGCGGACAGGGGAAGGACGGCCGCGGAAACCGGAGCGCGTCAGGGTGCGCGCTTATGCCCCAATCGGTCCGGGGATTCAAGCCGGCGCAGACCGGCTCAGACCAGCCGGCTGCGGTCCTTGGCGGCGCTGATGAAGCTGGAGAACAGCGGGTGGGGGTCGAAGGGCCGGCTCTTGAGTTCCGGGTGGAACTGGACCCCGACGAACCAGGGGTGGTCGGCGCGCTCGCAGATCTCGGGCAGGACACCGTCCGGCGACAGGCCGCTGAAGGCCAGGCCCGTGGCCTCGATGGCCTCCCGATAGCGGAGGTTGACCTCGTAGCGGTGACGGTGCCGTTCGCTGATCCGCTCGGTTCCGTAGATGGCCGCGACGCGGGAGCCGGGCGCCAGGACAGCCTCGTACGCCCCCAGACGCATGGTGCCGCCCAGGTCGTCGCCTTCGCCCCGGGTCTCGCGTTCATTGCCCCGGGACCACTCGGTCATCAGCCCCACGACCGGCTGGGCGCTCGGGCCGAACTCGGTAGAGGAGGCCTCGGTCAGGCCGGCCAGGTTCCGGGCCGCTTCGATCATGGCCATCTGCATGCCGAAGCAGATACCGAAATAGGGAATTTGGCGCACCCGGGCGAACTGGATGGCGCGGATCATGCCCACCGCCCCGCGTTCGCCAAAGGCGCCGGGGACCAGCACGCCGTGCACCCCGGCCAGACGCTCGCCGATCAGGGCCTCATCGCGCTCGAAGGCCTCGCCCTCGATCCAGTCCAGGCGGACGCGGACATTGCTGGCGAGGCCGCCGTGGATGAGGGCCTCCACCAGCGACTTGTAGGCGTCCGTCAGGCCCGTGTACTTGCCGACAATGGCGATGGTGACCTCGCCGTCGGGATGGGCCAGGCGGTCGGACACCCTTTGCCAGCCCGACAGGTCGGGCTCGGGCGCGGTTCCCAGGAGGCCGAAAACGTCGAGCACTTCCCGGTCCAGTCCCTGCTCGTGGTAGTCGAGCGGCACGGCGTAGATGTTGGGCGAGTCCATGGCCTGAATCACGGCGCTTTCGCGGACATTGCAGAACTGGCCGATCTTGCGGCGCTCGGCGGGCGGGATGGGCTGTTCGCAGCGGCAGAGCAGGATGTCGGGCTGGATGCCGATGGACCTCAGCTCCTTCACGGAGTGCTGGGTCGGCTTGGTCTTCATCTCGCCCGCCGTCTTTACAAACGGCAGCAGGGTGAGGTGAATGTAGCAGGCCATGCCGCGCGGCAGTTCCTGGCCGAGCTGGCGGATGGCCTCGAAGAAGGGCAGGCCCTCGATGTCGCCCACCGTGCCGCCGATCTCCACCAGCACGAAGTCGACCCCCTCGCCCGGATCGGACAGGACGAACGACTTGATCTCGTCGGTGACGTGCGGGATCACCTGGACCGTCGCGCCGAGATAGTCCCCGCGGCGCTCCTTCTCGATGATGGTCTTGTAGATCTGGCCGGTGGTGATGTTGTCGCCCCGGGCGGCGTTGACGCCGGTGAAGCGCTCGTAGTGGCCCAGGTCGAGGTCGGTCTCGGCGCCGTCCTCGGTCACGAAGACCTCGCCGTGCTGGTAGGGGCTCATCGTCCCCGGATCGACGTTGAGGTAGGGATCGAGCTTGCGCAGGCGCACCCGGTATCCACGCGCCTGCAGGAGCGCGCCAAGGGCGGCGGAGGCGAGACCTTTACCCAGGGAAGAGACCACGCCCCCGGTGATGAAGATGTACCGGGTCATGGGGCTCCAGTTAGCCGCGATTCGGCCCCGCGTGCAGACCCGTCGGCCGTCTCACCTGTGGACGAGGCTCACTGGCCCTTCGCCGGAGCCGGCGCAGACGGTTGAGGCGCCCCGGCGAAGGGATCGGCGAGGCTGGGACGGGGGGCCTCGAAGGGCGCAGGTGCGGCCTCAGGCGCCGGAGCCGCAGGAGCCTGGGGTTGCTGCTGACGGCGCAGGGCGTCCGGTGAAAGGGACTCAACCTTTACCCGATCGACGACGGACTCCTCAGCCCTTTGGCGACCGGTGACCAGGGTCAGGGCCAGGCTCAGGATGAAGAAGGCGGTCCCGAGGCCCCAGGTTATCCGGGTCAGAAGATCACCGGCCCCGCGGGCCGTCATCAGCCCGGTCGGGCCGCCGCCCATGCCCAAGGCGCCGCCCTCGGAGCGCTGGATCAGGACGACCGCCGCCAGGCAGACGCCGACGATGATCTGGAGGGTGAGAAGAAGGCCGAGCATGAAGCAACCGCATGATCTGGCCGGAGGCCGGCCGGGGAGGTCGCTCATCTAGCATCGGCGGGGATCGGTTTCCAGTCCGGCGAGGGCAAAGCCGGCCCGGGGCGACCGGATCAGACCCCGGCGATGATACCCAGGAAGTCCACAGCCTTCAGGGAGGCGCCGCCGACCAGGGCCCCGCCCACCTCGGGCGCAGAGAGAATCTCCGCGGCGTTCGCCGGCTTCACGGACCCTCCGTAGAGAATGGGCGCCTTCCCGCCGGACGCTCCGAGCACGGCGACGAGTTCCGACCGGATCGCGGCGTGGATTTCGGCGATCTGAACCGTCGTCGGAACCAGGCCCGTTCCGATGGCCCAGACGGGCTCGTAGGCCACCTGGAAGGCGCAACCCGCCAGGGCGACCGGGAGCGATCCGCGAACCTGGCCGGTGACGACGGCCAGGGCCCGCCCGGCTTCGCGCTCGGTCAGGGTTTCCCCCACGCAGACGATGGGTTCGAGGCCCGCCCGGATGGCCGCCTCGACCTTGGCCGCCACCAGGGCGTCGGTCTCTCCGAAGCCGGCGCGTCGTTCGGAATGGCCAAGTATGATCAGGCTGGCGCCGGCGTCGGCCAGCATTTCCGCGGACACGTCGCCGGTGAAGGCGCCTGACGCTTCCGGACGGCAGTCCTGACCGCCGACCCGGACGGTCGTGCCCGCCAGCGCTCTCGCCATCCGTTCAACAAGCGTGGCGGGCGGACACAGGGCCACCTGTGCGGAAACCCCGCTCAGCCCTTCCGCGATCGCCTGCGCCTCGGAGAGGGACGCTGCGAGGCCGTTCATCTTCCAGTTGCCAACGATCCGCTTGTCCACCCCGGTTCCCCTTTGAAAGCCGCCGCGTCGATTGACGACCGGATACGACAGGCCATGCCCGCTGTCACCCGACGCTCGCCCCGGTCGAGCGGCTTGCCCCCGGACTGGCCGACCCTCTATACCCGCGATTGAAAAGCGCCCGCGCAGCGGGCCGGGAAGGATTACATGCTCGCCCTCATCCGCGCTTTCGCCAAATCCTGGGTCGCCGCTGTCCTGATCGGCGTATTGATCGTCAGCTTCGCCGTCTTCGGGATCGGAGACGTTTTCAAGACCCGGGTCCCGCACGAGGTGATCAAGGCCGGCGACCGGTCGGTTTCCGTGGAGACCTTCCGCTCGGAG
>JBJTFE010000030.1:0-5288 GCA_046093265.1 Phenylobacterium sp.
TCAACGGCGCAACCGTCATCGACGGGTCCGGCAAGCCCGGCTTCACAGCGGAGGTGGCGATTGCCACTGGACGCATCGCCGAGGTCGGTCGCATCGACACCCCGGCACGTCGCACCGTGCCGGCCGATGGCCTGCTGGTCACCCCCGGCTGGGTGGACATCCACACCCATTACGATGGCCAGGCCACCGGGGATGCCTTCATGACCCCTTCATCCTGGCATGGGGTGACCACCGCCGTCATGGGCAATTGCGGCGTCGGCTTCGCCCCCGTCCGTCCTGGCCAGCAGGACTTCCTGATCGAGCTGATGGAAGGCGTCGAGGACATCCCCGGCGCGGCCCTCGCCGAGGGGATCGACTGGAAGTGGGAGACCTTCCCGAATACCTCGACGCCCTGGAGTCCAAGCCGCGCGCCATCGACGTGGGCGTCCACGTCCCGCACGGCTCGGTGCGGGCCTACGTCCTGGGCGACCGCTGCAATACCGACTACCGGCCCGACGCCGCCGAGATCGCCGAGATGGCCCAGATCGTCCGCGAGGGCGTCGCGGCGGCCGGCGCCCTGGGCTTCTCGACGTCTCCGGTGAAGGGCGCCGCGCCCGTCCCGATCCGCGGCCTTTCGGAGGTGACGATGGAACTCCCGTGGACGCCCGGTCTGAAGTGGGTCTGCGCAGACGTCCGCGGTGCAGACGGCAAGCTGCAGCTGATCGGCAATCCGGTCTATCTCGAGAGGCGCGATCCCAAAGGCCGCCGTCCCTGATGTCCTCGCTCCATCCGCCCCCCGCCCTCCGCTTCGAACTGGACGACCTCTCTCGCCCACCGGTCCGGGACCTGGTGGCCCGCCATCTCGCCGGCATGCGCGCCCAGAGCCCCCCGGAGAGCGTGCACGCCCTCGCCCTGGAGGGGCTGAAGGCGCCGTCCATCCGGTTCTGGAGCGCCTGGAGCGGAGAGACGCTCGTCGGCATGGGCGCGCTTCGCCGGATCGACGCGGAGAATGGCGAGATCAAGTCCATGCGGGTGGCGGACGCCTTTCTCGGCCAGGGCGTCGGCCGGGCCATCCTAGAGCACATCCTGGCGGAGGCCCGGAGCATGGGCCTTGCGGCCCTCTGGCTGGAGACCGGGTCGGTCAACGGCTTTCTACCCGCCCGCACCCTCTACGAGAGCGTCGGGTTCACGACCTGTGGGCCCTTTGACACCTACGGCCCGGATCCCTTCAGCGTCTTCATGACCCTCAGGCTCTGAGGCTCATCGCCCGCTCAGGACTTCGGCCTGAGGCCGAGCCGGTCGGCGATCACCCCGTCGATCACACGCTTCGGCAGAAGCCGCGGCAGCCACCAGTTCACAAGCGGCTGCGGCACGGGCGCATAGCGCACCTTTGGACGGGCGGCGGTGAGCGCCTCCAGCACCACATCGGCGATGACGGCGGCCTCCAGCCCCTCTTCATCCATGGCGGAGAGGCTTTCCTCCAGCCGGGTTAGCGGGGCGGCCCAGCCCGTACCTTCATAGCGCGAACGGTCGACGGCGGCGCCCTTGTCCCAGATCGGCGTCTTCACCGCGCCGGGTCCGACCACGATCACATCGACGCCCGTGAGCATGAGTTCGCGGCGCAGGCTTTCGGAGTAGCCTTCCAGCCCGTGCTTGGACGCGGCGTAGGCGGCGGTGAAGGGATAGCCGAACTTGCCCGACACCGAGGTGATGTTGACGATCCGGCCCTTGGGGCCCGCAGCGCCCGGCACGGCGCCGAGCAGGGGGCCGAAGGCCTGCACCGCCCGCATGGCGCCGACCAGATTGGTGTCGATCACGCGCTGGATCTCGTCGAGGGGCTGGCTCAATGCAGGACCCGGCAGGGCGACGCCGGCGTTGTTCACCAGGCCGCCAAGGCGGCTCCCGGCAAGACGGGCCTCGATCTCGGTCGCGGCGCGGGTCAGGCTCCCGGCGTCCGTCACATCCGCCAGCACCGGCTCGACAAGCGCGCCGAAGGCCTCCGTCAGGGCGAGGGCGTCGGCCTCCTTGCGCACGGTGGGGAAGGTCCGCACGCCGGCCTTCGCCAGCCGCTCGACACAGGCCCGTCCGATGCCGCTCGAGGCCCCCGTCACCACCACTGGTCCGATCACGCTCATGCTCCTTCGCCGCAGCTGATGACAGCGGGCCATCGGCCCGTTCGCCCGCACCCCGGGGCGGCCCCATCCGGGGGTGGGTCGGAGATAGGGATCGCCATCAGGAAAGGCCAGCCCGGCCGCCAACCCTGTCCGACGGACCGGGTCGCCCTGGCGCCCGCGCCGGGGGGGCCTCAGGCCCGGCGGATTTCGAACCGGACCGAGCCCAGCGGCAGCCCGTTCCAGGACACCACCGCCTCGTTCACGATCACGTCGGGGCCTGTCCGATAGATCAGATCGCGAAAGCCCAGGCGGGTGACGCTGCCGCGCGAACTTACATCGGCCAGGTACTCCAGCCGGATCAGCCCGTTGTCTTCCGTCACGGCGGCCACGCCGACCGTATCTTCCCGCCTGCCCGTCCAGCGGCCCGGCCCGGCCCGGTCAAACACCCAGGTCAGCCGGTTCGTCTCGCCATCCTCGTAGAAGAAGTCCTCCACCACGGTCAGCCGGTCGCCCTCCAGACGCCCGTCCAGGTCGGCGCGGAAGCGGCGATTGACCCGCGCAATGGGAAAGCTGAACACCCCCTCGCCCACCGTGCGCCCCAGGAAGGCCTCTTCCAGAGTCAGGGCGGCGGGCCGGGTCCGCGGCGCGGGCGGGCGGGTGGCGCATCCGGCGACCATCGCGCCCGCGGTCAGGATCAGCGCGCCGCGTCGCGTCGTCCTCGATGTCTCGATCATGGGCTTTCTCCTCGGCGGAAACTTAGACGAAACTCGCCTGACAGAACAGGGGTCAGAAACGGTGGCGGGGGGTTCAGCCCCCGGGGGGCGAATGACGCCTTAAGGACCTGCCCGCAGGCCCGCCTCCGGGACAGGCTGCACTGCGCCATCAGACAAAGTCCGGATTGCCGTTCCCGCAGCACCCCTACGGTCTTCGCTCAGCTGAACCGTTTTGCTTCGGTCCGTCCTGAAGACGATGCCGTGAGGCGCCGCCGTCGTCCCATCCAGGCCACGGAAGTTACGGTGATTTTCGCTGTTTACCGATAGCGCGTAGGTCACGTCGGGTTGAAGCGACAGGGGTAACTCGAACGTCCGCCCATCCGCCGAAAATCGCGGCAGGCCAGTCACCGGCGGCGGCGCCCCGCCTGGCGCGTTTGTTATCGAGTAGCCGTCCTGTCGCATGGGTCTGTCGAACTCGACCCGCAAAATCGTCGGCCCCGGCGGGACCAGAGACCCGCTCGACGGCGAGGTGCTGACCACGCAGGCGGTCTTCGCTCCGGCGCAAGGACCCTGCGCCTCCGCAGAAGAGGGCGCGCCGGACAGCGCCGCAACGAGGACAAGGCTGGCAAGGGCCCCGCCCATGGCGGTCGGCCGGGCGCCCGGGCGGGTGGCGCACCCCGCGACCATCGCGCCCGCGGTCAGGATCAGCGCGCCGCGTCGCGTCGTCCTCGATGTCTCGATCATGGGCATTCTCCTCGGGGGAAGCTTAGACGGAATTCGAAGGGGCGAACAGGGGTGGGAAACGCCGGAGGGGCGCGCGCCCGCAATGTCGAACGTCGACGCCGGGCCTGCCAGTCGGGTCCGCGTGCGACAACCCCGTCGCCGACACTCGAGCAGGGTTCCGTCTCATCGCGAAGGCGCCTTAACGCCAGTAGACATACCGCCAGAGGTCCTCAAACCCCGCCGCCGCATAGAGGCTGTGAGCCGGATTGCCCATCTCCACCTGAAGGAACAGGCCCGGCAGGCCCCAGTCGGCGGCCTGGGCGCCGAAGGCGGCCAGCAGGCGGCCGGCGCAACCGCGCCCGCGATGCTCGATGGCGGTTCGCATGCCGTGGACGCCGCCCAGGCCACCGGCCCGGCTCAGCACCCCCACGGCGAGGGTCTGACCGGCCTCCCGGACCGCGCCGAATCGGGCGCCGGGCGACCGGGCCAGCTGCGCCACCCGGCGGGCGCCCTCCTCCGGACCAAACCCCGGCCCGCAGAACACCGCCGACCAGTCGGCGTCCGGGGACTCCAGTAGCACCGGCGCAGGCGGCGATCCGGGCCCACCATAGATCGCGACCCGGGCGGGGTCCGCGATCATCACGGTGGTGGGCTCGCCGGGCGCAAAGCCGGCGGCCTCCAGACGGCCGCGCACCACATCAAACGTCGGGCGATCGGGCAGACGAAAGGCAGGCGGCAGGCCGGCCTCGACATAGGCCCCGGCAAGGTCCGACAGGACGGCGTCCGAGACGTCCGGCGGCGGATCGTGCGACAGCGGGGCGGCGGACCGCGCCCGACCCATGGGGGCGGTGTCCATCGCCAGGATCCACCCGGCCCGCTCCTCCACCCGCCGGGGCGCCAGACTGGCGACGGTGGCGCGCTCCAGCCGGGCGATCTCTTCAGCCTTCAGCATCCTCAGAACCCATGCTCGCGGAGAAAGTCGGCGCCGGGTCGGGTACGCGCTGACGTAACGCCGCCAAAGCCCCGCCTCGGTGTTCCTGGCGATTTTCCATGGGTCCGGGCAAGACTTCGCAACTCTGCGCCAGTAAACATTCCGACGCGGGATCCTTCCGATCCGAGATCAAACCCATGGTCCATATTTCTCACGAAAGCATCGCTGAAACAGAAGCCCGGCTGCTGCGGGTCATGCAGCAAGCTCGCCTGAAGGTCTATGCCGACGTTTATGGCTTCGAGGAGTTCCCGCTCGACGCCTTTGCGGCGCGCGCACGGAGCGATGCGCTCGCACTCGTGCGCGATGATGCGGTCTGGAGCCAGCTGGCGCCCGGCGACGGCCCCGGCGAACGGTTCAGAATCTTCCGGTTTCATTTTCCGGAAGGCGTCGACAACAGCGGCTTTGTGGGCTGGCTGGCGAGCCGCCTGAAGCTGGAGTTCGGCACGGGTGTGTTCGTGATCTGTGGGCAGAACAGCGGCGACGGCGGAATCTTCGACTATTGGGGTGTTCCGGAAATGCTGGGCGAAGTCGTCATCGCCTATGTCCGCAAACTGTGCGCCAGCGAGGCGGATCTCGCGCAGGGGCGACGCGGCTACTGACCCGGATGGCGGTGTCGTTGGCCGGATGGCCTGTGACCACATGGAGCGGTCCGGAGTGACCTACCAGTTATTCACTTACTAGATTATACCCAATTTGGTATAGATGAAGTCGTTGGGGGTCATCTTCCGACTGCCAACGAGAAGCCCGTTCATTGGATCGGGTCTTCCA
>JBJTFE010000031.1:0-15535 GCA_046093265.1 Phenylobacterium sp.
ACGAGGAGCTTGCGCATCGCGACCTCGCCATCGAGGAAGGGGCGAAGGCGGCTCCGGCCTATCCCCTGCTGTCCGCCGCAATCCGTTTTGGCTGCCGGACAGCCATACGCATCAGCGAGAAGATTTGACGCCGACCACCACCTCAAGCATCAAGTTCGACGTCCCAGTAGAGGTAGTCCATCCAGGAGTGATGAAGGTGGTTCGGGGGAAATCGACGCCCCTGGTCCTGAAGCTGCCATGCCGTCGGACGCATCGGTCGCCTTCGGAGGGTCATGCTGGCCTCGCCGGGCGTCCGCCCGCCCTTATGGAGATTGCACCCGGAGCACGCGGCGACGATGTTTTCCCAACTGGTGCGTCCGCCCTTTGATCGGGGTACGACGTGATCAAACGTAAGATCATCGTTACGGCCGCAGTAGGCGCAGGCGAAACCGTCCCGCAGGAAGACATTGAACCGCGTAAAGGCGGGTGATCGATCCTGAGCGACATAGGCCTTTAGGCACACCACAGAGGGCAGGCGCATAGAAAAGCCGGGTGACCGGACCTCCTGGTCGTAGGTCGACAAGACCTCGACGCGATCCAGAAAGACCGCCTTCACCACGTCCTGCCAGGACCAGAGCGAAAGGGGGAAATAGCTGAGCGGCCGAAAGTCGGCGTTCAGGACCAGGGCGGGCCACCCGGACGGGGGGCGATCAAGAACCTGCATCCGACGCCTCCCGCGCGCCTAGACGTACCGCTGATGTCAGACGACCTAGGGTGAAGTCGCACCTCCTCCACTATCGGGTTGCCCGTGAATATGGCGACGATTCGACAGACTTCGCCCAGTGACGATTGCAAGACAAAAAAGAGGGGCCCCGGTTACGGGGCCCCAAGGGGGAGGAGCTCGAACTGGCAAAACCGCGGAGCCGTAGCCTCTCAGGCCCAATCAGCCTGCGGCGAAAATCACGGCAGGATCAGGACAAGGTTGCCGACCGCAACAACCAAAGTCAGCGAGAGAAGGAAGATGGGCGTCGCACGGTCAATCAGCGTCTCGACGGAGGTCATCAGGAGAGAGATCGGGCACATGGGGAACACCTTTGTGAGAAAGGCCCGGGAGAAGCGGGCGGACTAATGTGATCAACGATAAGATACGCTGTATTTTATCAGTGTCAAGATGTGGGTCGAACTTTCTTAGGATCGGCCCCGCCATTGTCCGTCGGGCGCTTTCAGTGTGGGGGGCTCGAGGGAACCTCACTTTCCCTCACCACCGATTTTGGACTCCGGATAGCTTCAGTTGGAGGCCAGCCACCTCATCCCTTACCGAAGAGCGGCCGCCAGACTGGCGACGGTGACGGTGAGGAACAGGGCCAGGAAGTAGGCCGGGGTCAGACGATCGATCAGACGTTCAACATAAACGAGAGACATAACACACCTCTAAGTTGGGTCCCCAGGGAGCGGGGCTGGTTTCTTGCTGCACCTGCGAAATGGGATGGATCTGATCGTTGTCAAGATAAGCTTGCCCCGGAAATCGATCCCCATTACTAAGATTTCATGCAGACCGCCGCCGCCGCCGAAATGCGCCCCTACCATCACGGTGACCTCCGCAAAGCGCTCCTTGAGGCTGGGAGACGACTCCTCGAAGTCGAGGGTAATGCGGACATCTCCCTGCGCGCCGTCGCGCGCGAGGCGGGCGTGAGTCCGGCGGCGCCCTATCACCATTTTCGCGACAAGAGTGAACTGCTGGACACCTTGGCCATGGAGGGGTGGGATCAACTGGAGGCGGAAATGCGCAGCGCCCTCGCGGCGGTCGGGCCTGAGGGCGACCGACTTGTCACGATGGGCGTCGCCTATGTGAACTTCGCGCGCAATAACCCGGCGATCTACAAGGTGATGTTCTCCTGCGGCATGGGCCAGCAAAGCCTGCCGGAGAGCTTGCGCGACGAGGGTGCATTCCGCCTCGTCTGCGAAACGCTTATCCAATCGGGCAGCGACCCAACCGACCAGGCCGACCTTGAGCTTTCCGCCGTGGCCGTTTGGTGCGCGGCGTATGGCGTTGCCGAATTGGCCGGATTCAAAGAGTTTGCGCCGCTGCGCGCCCATTTCGGAGGGGAGGAACCCTTCCTTCGCGCCCTCTTCAGTCGGCTGGACCCTTTCCGCACCAAAACCCTGAGTTCGGCGGGCTGAAGTCGGCGGGCGCCGATGTCGGTGTTCAGGTTCGCGCCTTCGCCGACCGGTCGACTGCATCGCGGACACGCGTTTTCCCTGCTTACCGCCTGGCGCGCTTCAAGAGCGCAGGACGGTGCGTTCCGGCTTCGGATAGAGAACATTGATCGCACCCGGTGCAGACCTGAATTCGAAGACGGATTGCTTGAGGATATTGCCTGGCTAGGGGTGACATGGGATGGGCCGGCGCTACGACAATCCGAGCGGAGCCTCGCCTATGAAGCGGCGATCCAGCGCCTGGCCTTCGAGGACCTGATCTATCGCTGCTTTCGCACCCGTCGCGAAGTCGCCGAAGCGATGACCCGGGCACCCCACAGTGATGAGCCGGCCTTTTTCGGAGAACGACTTTCAAGTCGGGAAGAAAGGCGACGCCTTGACGACGGAGAGCCCTTCGCCTGGCGCCTTGATGTACGGGCGGCGGCGGCGCGGGTCGGGGCGCTGACCTTCCTTGAAACCGGCCAAGGACCGGGCGGGGAGACCGGCCTTCGTACGGTCAATCCTCAGATCGCCGGCGATATCGTCCTCGCCCGCAAGGACATCGGGGTCGCCTATCACCTGGCCGTGGTGGTGGACGACGCCTTCCAGGGCGTCACGCATGTCGTCCGCGGCCGGGACCTTTTTGGCGCGACCGGCGTTCAGCGCCTGCTACAGACGGTCCTCGACGTGCCGGAGCCTGTCTATCGGCATCATCGTCTTCTGGTCGGGCCCGACGGAAAGCGCTACGCCAAGCGGGACCGGGCGGAAACCCTGCAGGCAATCCGCGAGCGGGGCCTTTCCCCCGACCAGTTGATTGCGGAGCTTGAACTTGACGGAAGTCCCTGAGGCTGCGGGCGCGGAGCGCCGGACGGCCATGGCCGTGCTCCTCACCGGCGCCTGCATCATCGGCCTCGCGCCCATCCTCGTGCGCCTTGCAGACTCCGGGCCCGCCGCAGTCGGGTTCTGGCGGATGCTTTTCGCCCTGCCCCTCCTCGCCCTGGTCGCCCGGCGGGAGAGCGGAGGGGTAGGTCCCTTCGGCTGGGCTCTGGGGCTCGCCGGCGTCGCATTCGCCCTCGACCTGGCCTTCTGGCATTACGGAATCGCCCTGACCTCGGTGGCCAAGGCGACCATTCTTTCAAACCTGACGCCGGTGATCGTAACGGGGGTCGCCTGGCTTGTTTTCCGCGAGCGGGTCCGCCCCCTCTTCCTGGCGGCCGTCGCCCTGGCCGTCGGCGGCGCCTGCCTCATGACCCTGGCCAGGGATCCGGGCCTGCCGGGGGTGAACCCGGCCCTGGGGGACGCTTTCTCGGCCCTGACGGCGGTCTGGTACGCGCTCTATTTCCTCGCGGTCCAGAGGGCCCGCCGGACCCGGGGCGCAGCTCAGGTGATGTTCTGGTCCAGCCTCACCGCAGCGCCCCTGCTCCTGATCGCTTCCGGACTGCTGGGCGAGCGTCTCCTGCCAGCCACCGCCGGCGGCTGGGCGGCCTGTGCAGGGCTGGGCGTCATGCATGTCACTGGCCAGGGCGCCATCGCCTGGGCGCTTGGACGGCTGCCCGCGTCAGTGACCTCGGTGGTGGTCCTCGTTCAGCCCGTCGTCGCCGCCGTATTGGGCTGGCTGCTCTTCGGGGAGGTGTTTGGAGCCGGACAGATGCTGGGCGGAGCCATTGCCCTGACCGGGGTCATCCTGGCCCAGAGGGCGGCGCGCCCTGCCCCTGGCCGGGTCGCCCCTCAGGCCGGCTGAAGGTCCAGGGCCTCCCGCGCCGTCTCGATGTCGGCCAGGGTCGCCTTGAAAGCCGACCAGTCATCCCGCTCTGCGATCGGCGCCCAAAGGGCCTCGATCCCGTCGATGAGGAGTTCGACCGGATCCTCACGGCGGAAATAGGGATGCGCCAGCCGCCCCGGACGATCCGGCGTCGCCTCAGCCACCTCCCGACGAAAGGCGTCGAAGGCGTCTCCGCGATAGACGGCGCCTCTGGGGCTGGCGAGGGCGCGGGCGGCATCCCCGCAGAACCAGTCGAAAAAGAACGGCTCCCAGCGGATCGCCGGTCCACCGGCCGCCAGCGCCTGGAAGGCGGCGCTGACCAGTCGCGCATCGGACCCATCCCCCCGGTAGAGCAGGCCAAGGCGACGGACGACCGCCCGTGCAAGCGCCTCCCGGTAGAGGTCGCCGAAGCTGTTCAGCACTTCGACCAGAGCATCCTCCGGCGACCCCGCCGTCATGAGACAGCCCGCCAGCTGGCGCAGGTTCCAGAACACGGCCTCAGGCTGGCGTCCGAAACTGTAAAGACCGGCATGGTCGAAGTAGGCGGCGACGAAGTTCGGGTCGCTGTGAGGCAGGAACCGGTAGGGACCGTAGTCAAAGCTCTCGCCGGTGATGTTCATGTTGTCGGTGTTCAGGACGCCATGGACAAAGCCCGCGGCCATCCAGGCGGCGGTCAGCCGGGCGGCTGCGCGGGCGGCCTCCTGCAGCAGGGCGCTCCCCGGGTCCGCCTCGCCCCTCAGGTGCGGGAAATAGAGGTCCACGGTGTAGTCCACGAGGCGCCGGACCAGATCCGGTCGCTCCAGGGCCGCCGGTCGCTGGAAGGTTCCATAACGAATATGGCTGTGACTGAGACGGACGAGCACCGCCGAGCGGGTCGGGCTGGGCTCGTCCTGGCGCACCAGGTTCTCGCCGGTCTCGATCAGGGAGAAGGCCCGTGAGGTCGGGACGCCAAGGGCCTCCAGCAGGCCTGCGGCGAGCACCTCCCGAACCCCGCCCTTGAGCGTCAGCCGCCCGTCGCCGCTGCGCGACCAGGGCGTGACCCCGGAGCCCTTGGTCGCGAGATCCAGAAGGCGTCCGGTCCCGGTCTCGCGGAGCTGGGCGAAGGTGAACCCCCGACCATCCCCCAGTTCCGGATTGTAAACCCGGAACTGATGGCCGTGGTATCGCTGGGCCAGCGGCGTCTCGAGGTTGCCCGCGAGAGGCCGGAAGCGCCCGAAGTGCTCCCGCCACTCCGCATCGCTCAGATCACCAAGACCCACGGATCCGGCGGCCCGGTCGTTCCGCCAGCGGAGATGAAGTTCAGGAAAGTCCGCCGCCTGGACAGGGTCCGCGAACTCGCCGCCAAGCAGGGGCAATCGGGGGTCGGGCGCGTATTGGTCAGAGACTGGCATCCCGCCGAAATGGCGGTCCCGGCGCGGCCCTGCAAGCGCCAATCCTTGCCAATCTCCCCGCGCGTGTTAACCGGTCGACATGAGCCGCAAGATCACTCTCGACTTCCTGAAAACCGAGGCCGCCTCCGGCGTCATCCTGGCCCTGGCCGCCGCCCTCGCCCTCGTCCTGGCGAATTCGCCCTGGTCGGCCAGTTACTTCGGCCTGATCAAGCATCCCCTGACCTTTCAGGCGGGCGATATCGAGATCACCAAGTCCGTCCTGAAGTGGATCAAGGACGGATTGATGACCGTCTTCTTCTTCGTCATCGGACTGGAGATCAAGTACGAGGTCCTTCGCGGCGAGTTATCCAATCCGCGTAAGCTCGCCCTGCCTGTGCTGGGCGCAGTCGGCGGCATGGTCGCACCCGCCCTTGTCTACCTCGCCTTCAACATGGGCCCGGGTGGCGCGGTCGAGGGCTGGCCCGCGCCGGTCGCCACGGACATCGCCTTCGCCCTCGCAGCCCTGGCCATCGCCGGTCCGAGGCTGCCGCCCGCCCTGCGGACCTTCCTCCTGACCCTGGCGATCGCCGATGATCTTGGCGCCGTGGTGCTGATCGCCACCCTCTTCACCGAGAAGATCGACCTCGCCGCCCTTGCGGGCGCCGCCGCCGTCCTGGGCCTGATGGTCCTGGCGGGCCGCTGGCGTGGGTCCCCCTACGCCCTCTTTGCGGTCCTGGCCTTCCTGGTCTGGGCCTTCATCCTGGAAAGCGGGGTCAATGCGTCGATCGCCGGCGTGGCCGCCGCCATGACCATTCCGATCGAACCGCGACGCCCGGGCGAAGCCGGAATGCTGAACCAGATGATGCACGCCCTGCATCCCTATGTCGCTTACGGCGTCATGCCCGTCTTCGCCTTCGCCGCGGCGGGCTTCTCCTTCGCCGACCTCTCGGCCGACAGCCTTCTCAGCCCTGTGGCCCTGGGGGTCGCAGTCGGCCTCTTCGTCGGCAAGCAGATCGGTGTCTTCGGCGCGTCAGCCCTCGCCATCCGCCTGGGTCTGGCCCGCCGCCCGTCGGACGCCACCTGGCTCGAACTCTACGGCTGCGCCCTCCTTTGCGGGGTCGGCTTCACCATGAGCCTTTTCATCGGCGCCCTGGCCTTCAACGGCGAAGATCCGACAGCCCAGAGCGCGGTCCAGCTTGGCGTGATCGGCGGCTCCGTCCTCTCTGCGGCCCTCGGCATGGCGATACTGGGCTGGAGTCAGAAGCTCAGGGACAGGCAGGGGGACTCATCCGCCCCCCCGGAAGCCGCAGGACACGGCTAGAGCCTGTTCCCACTCATCGGAACAGGATCCAGGCTGCACCCGGAGGCAAGCGGGATCAGGAAAAGGCGGCCTTCATGGCCTCTGCCGCCTCCCGCGCCGCAACCTCAACCGCGGGCGAGACGTCCCCCATGATGTAGAAGTCATGAAGCAGGTCCGGATAGTGCACATGGCGGACGGGCACGCCGGCGGCTTCCAGCCGCTTTGCATAGTCCCGGCCCTCATCCTGGAGGGGGTCGTACCCCGCTGTCACGACATAGGCCGCAGGCGTCGCCGAGACATCGATGTTCGAGCCCAGGATCACCCGGTCGATCTGGGGATGGCCCTCGGCGGCCAGGCACTTCACGAACCAGTCTATCGCCGCCTTGGTCAGCAGCGGACCGTCCATTCGCTTGCGGCTCTCCGTATCCGTCTCGGGGCAGATGTAAGGGTAGAGCAGCATCTGGAAGACCAGGCGACGCTTCGCATCCGCCTTCAGGTCGATGGCGATGGAGGCCGCCAGATTGCCGCCGGCCGAGCAGCCTCCGACACCGATGCGAGCCGGATCGAAACCAATCTCTGCAGCGTGATCGAAAGCCCATTTCGTCGCCGCCAGGCAGTCGTCATGACTTGCGGGGAAGGGATTTTCCGGGGCCAGGCGGTAGTCAATCGCCAGAACGCGACAGCCCGAGTAGGCGGCGAGGCGCCGGCAGTGGCCGTCGTGGGTCTCCAGGTTGCCAATCGCGAAGCCGCCGCCGTGGAAATAGACGAGACCCGGCGTCGTCGCCGGGGCGCCCGCCGGCGTGTAGAGCCGCGCGCCGACCGGGCCTGAGCCGCCATCGATCTGCAGGTCGCGGGTCTCCACCTCCTTCGGCGCACGCGTGTTCTGGCTGGTGCGCTGCATGACATAGCCGGCGCGGAGGATTTCCGGGGGCAGGCTGTCGAGCGGGGGCGTTTCCTGTCCCGCCGCAGCAGCGGCCTCTGCGTCGAGCATGGCCTTGAAATGCGGATCCATGGCGAACCTCCTGATGGCTTTTGCGGGTCAGCCGACCCGGCGCTCGCGGCCCCGCCAATAGGGCTCGCGAAGCTCCCGCCGCAGGACCTTCCCGGAGGGATTGCGCGGCAGGACGTCGATGAAGTGAATGCTCCTGGGCGTCTTGTATCCGGCGATCTGGGTCCGGCAGTGCGCGATGATGCTCTCAGGATCCTGCGCGGCGCCGGCCCTGAGGACGACGATGGCCTTCACCGCTTCGCCCCAGCGGTCGTCCGGCACCCCGATCACCGCGGCATCGGCCACGGACGGATGAGACATCAGGGCGTTCTCGACCTCTGCGGGATAGACGTTCTCCCCGCCTGTCACGATCATATCCTTCACCCGGTCGTGAATAAAGAGGTAGCCGTCGGCGTCGAAGAAACCGGCGTCGCCGGAACGGAACCAGCCCTCCCCGTCGATGGACTGCGCCGTGGCGTCCGGACGGTTCCAGTAGCCCTTCATGATCCCCGCCGAGCGGATCTCGATCTCGCCGACCTCTCCTACCTCGGCGTCGCGGCCGTCGATCCGGACACGGACCTCGTATCCGGGCGAGGGCCGCCCGCACGAGCGCAGCTTGCCCAAGGCCGGCTCATGCGCCTCGGGGGGCAGGTAACATCCGCCGCCGATGGTCTCCGTCAGGCCATAGAGCTGCATGAAGCGCGAGCCGAACCGAGCCTGGGCCCGGGTCAGCACTTCCTCCGAGATCGGCGAGGCCCCGTAGTAGACATAGTCCAGGCGCGACAGGTCAGCCTGGGCCTGTTCGGGATGCTGCAGGACCATGTTGATGATGGCTGGCGCCAGGAAGGCGTGGCGCACGCCATGCTCGCCGAAAAGCCTCAGCATGAGACCGACATCGACCTCGCGCAAGATGATGCAGCGCCCGCCCATCAAGAGGCCGAGCATGCCCAGGTTGGCGCCCGCCACATGAAAGAGCGGCATGCAGACCAGAACCGCGTCGCCCGGCTCGATCAGGGCCCAGGCGGCGCTGGCGCTGCGGAACAGGGCGGCGTAATTGGCCTCGGTCAGCTGGACCCCCTTGGGAAGGCCGGTCGTGCCCGAGGTGTAAAGCTGGATGACATCGTCCTCCGGCTTTGCTTCGCGCCCGGGATCCTGGTCGGAATGGGCGCCGATCCAGTCGCGGAACCCCGGCCAGGCGGGATGCCCGGCCTCGAACTGGATGGGTGTGGACAGGTCCGGCAGGTCTCCAGACAGGCCCTCGATCATCGACGAATAGTCCGCTCCGACCACCGCCAGGCGACACCCGGCGTCCTTCAGGATGAAGGCGACTTCCGGCGGCGCGAGCCGCCAGTTCACCGGAGTGAGGCAGGCGCCGGCCTTCAGGCAGCCAAACCACAGGACGAAGAAATCGGCGTTCCCGCGCGCGAGGGTCCCCACCCGCTCCCCTGGCCTCACGCCAGCCGCAATCAGCGCGTTGGCGCATCGAGAGGACAGGGCGTCCAGCTCGGCATAGGTGATCGGTTCGTCCTGGAAGACGAGCGCGACGGCGCCCGGACGCATGCGGGCGTGATGACGGACCACGTCCGCCGCACAATCGAGGTCCGGCAGAACGATCTTGGGCGCGTCAGGCATTCGGCGGCTGTCCGGCTGGAATCGGGAAGATCTGCGACCGCCCCGGGGCGAGGAGCCCGGGGCGGCGCCCGTCCTACTCGGCGGCCCGCGGTGCGTAGCCCAGGACAGCCTTGGTCTCGAGGAACTCGTGGAAGCCGTAGTCGCCCCACTCGCGCCCGTTGCCGCTCATCTTGTAGCCGCCGAAGGGCGCCATCATGTCGCCGCCACCGCCGTTGATCGATACCTGACCGGCGCGAAGCTTCGAGGCGATCTTGCGCGCCTTGTCGAGGTCGCCCGACTGGACATAGGCGGCGAGGCCGTACTCGGTGTCGTTGCCGATATCGATGGCCTGGTCGACCGAGTCATAGCCGAGGATCGAAAGGACGGGCCCGAAGATCTCTTCCTTGGCGACGGTCATCTCGTTGGTGACGTTGGCGAAGACGGTCGGCTTCACATAGTAGCCCTTGTCCAGCCCATCCGGCCGGCCCGTGCCGCCGATGACGAGGGTGGCGCCCTCGTCGATGCCGGCCTGGATCAGCTTCTGGATCTTGTTGAACTGCACCTCGGAAACCACAGGGCCCAGCTGCGAGTTGCCGTTTGGATCGCCGACAGTCACCTGGGAGGCGGCCTCGCGGGCGACGGCGATGGCCTCGTCCATGCGGGTCTTCGGCACCAGCATCCGGGTCGGGGCGTTACAGGACTGGCCGGAGTTGGTCATCATGGTCTCCACGCCGCGGGCCACGCCCTTGGCGAAGGCGTCGTCGTCCAGGACGATGTTCGGGCTCTTGCCGCCCAGTTCCTGGGCCACGCGCTTGACGGTCGGGGCGGCGTTGCGCGCCACCTCAATGCCGGCGCGGGTCGAACCGGTGAAGGACACCATGTCGATGTCCGGATGGCTGGACAGGGCCGCGCCAACGGTCGGGCCGTCGCCATGGACCAGGTTGAACACGCCGGCCGGGACGCCGGCAGCTTCCATGATCTCGGCGAAGATGTGGCCGGAGAAGGGCGCGACTTCCGAGGGCTTCAGCACCATGGTGCAGCCCGTCGCGATGGCGGGCGCCACCTTGCAGACGATCTGGTTCAGGGGCCAGTTCCAGGGGGTGATGAAGCCGCAGACGCCGATCGGCTCCTTGACGATCAGGGTCGGGCCGCGCTGTTCCTCGAACTTGAAGTCCTTCAGGACGTTGATGGCGGTGGACAGGTGGCCGAGGCCGATCGGCACCTGGGCGCGCTGGGCCAGGGAAGCCGGAGCGCCCATTTCCTCGGTCACGGCGACGGCGAGGTCGCCAAAGCGCTTCTGGTACTCGGCCAGGATGCGGTTCAGGACGTCGAGGCGCTCTTCGCGGGTGGTCTGGGACCAGGTCTTGAAGGCCTTCTTGGCGGCCGCGACGGCCTTGTCGACGTCCTTGGAGGAGCCGAGGGCGATCTTGCCGCAGACGCCTTCGGTGGCGGGATTGATGACGTCGAGGGTCTTCAGCTCGACCGGGTCGACCCACTGGCCGTCGATGTAGAAATTCAGGTACTCACGCATGGCGTCCTCCGGGATGTGTTCTTAATGAACGAGGGGCAGGGCGGCCTGCCTTCAGCTGCCTACAATAGTGATCGGGCGCCTGCGTGGAAGGGGGATTCAGAGTCTGAATCGACAGCTCAGGCCTGGTGGATCAGGGCGAGCCCCGGCGTCGGGCTCCGGGTCTTCAGCACATAATCAGCGCGGATGGACCCGATGTAGAGGTCCTTCATGTCGGGACCTCCCCAGGTCACGTTGGTCGGGTGGTTGACGACCTGGCCGGAGGGGTCTTGGATGACCGTCACCTTTTCGCCGGCCGGGGTTATGGCGACCACCTTGTTCGCGGCGGGAAGGCAGACCCAGAGATTTCCTTCGGAGTCCATGCCGACCCCGTCCGTATAGCCGAGGTCCTCCTCCGGGATGGCGGGGCCGCCGGGCCGGGCCAGTTCGCCCAGAACCGGGCCATATCGGACCCCGGAACCGAGGCGGCCTCCGGGAAGGACGTCAAAGACCAGCACGTCAGCGGCCGAGGTCTGTGCGCAGAACAGGCGCTGGTGGTCGGCCGAGAGGGCCAGACCATTGGGAAACTTCAACCCCTCGGCGACGATCCCGCAGGTCCCGTCTGGCCGAAGCACAAACAGAAATCCGTCATCCCGCCCATCGAGGGCCTGCGGCCAGGTCTCGGCGTGCGTCGAGTTCGCACACCAGATGTTCCCGTCCCGATCCATGATGGGATAATTCGCGCTGGTGAGCCGACGACCCTCGACTTCAGCCACCAGCGTCTCATGACGGCCGGTCGCGGGATCGAAGCGCTGAAGAGGTCCCTCCTCCCGGTCGTAGATCCCGAAATTCGCGATGAGAATCCGCCCTTCACGGTCCATGTTGATCCCGTTGGGCGCGCCGCCTTTCGGGCCCAAACGGACAAAGCCGCCGTCCGGCAGGATCTCGGCGACGGCGCATTGGTGGTCGGAAGCGAAAATCCGGCCATCCGGGCCGACGACGACATCCTCCGGCCGATCAATCCCGACAGCGATCTTCGTGAAGTCGGTGGCGGCGATGGGTAAGAGCGGCATGTCGGGCCTCATCGGATTGGGGACCCATCCATTCTGGCCCCCGGGAGGCCGCCTCGACAAGTGCGCCGACGACGGCTAAAGCCGCAGCTCCTGACAGGAGAGCCCCATGAGCCCCCTTTTCATCGTCATACCCTTCTTCCTCGTCTTCGCCGTGATGAACATCATCGACATGGGACGGCTCGACTAGATCGTGGCCCGTTCCACGCGCGGAACGGCTCTGGTCACTGGCGGCGCGCGCCGTATCGGACGGGAACTTGTCCGGGCCTGCGCAGCGGCGGGCTATGACGTTGCGATCCATTGTCGCCGCGAGGATGCCGATACGGCCGCGGCCGCGTCCGAAGTGAGGGCCTCGGGCCTTGAAGCGGGCGTCTTCGCCTGCGACCTCGCGAGCGAAGCGGAAGTCTCAGGACTGATCGATCGGGCGCGCGTCATGGGCGCCGTAACGCTTCTGGTGAACAGCGCGTCCCTCTTCAGGAACGACGGCTTCAGCCAGGTCGATCGCGCATCCTGGGACGCCCACCTCGACATCAACCTGCGCGCGCCGATCATCCTGTCGCGGGATATGTCCGCGCAGGGCCTGCACGGGCAGATCGTCCACATTCTCGATCAGAGGGTCCTCGCGCCGGGTCCTGACTATTTCTCCTACACCCTTTCGAAGGCCGCGCTCTGGTCGGCGACCCGGATGATGGCGATCGAGCTGGCGCCCCGCATCCGGGTGAACGCCATAGGACCTGGCCCTGTCCTCGCCAACCCCGATCAGTCGCCTGCCGACTTCGAGGCCGAGGCGGCTTCAACCCCGCTTGGACGCGCCGTCGATCCAGCCGATATCGGCCGAGCGCTGAGCTACCTCATCGGGGCGGCCAGCGTGACCGGGCAGATGATCGCCGTGGACGGCGGTCAGCACCTGGATTGATCGATGGCGGCCGAACCCGGCGTGATCCTCAGCCAGAAGGTCGTCGTCCGGGGTCTCCGGCTTGACGCCCGGATTGGCGTCTACGATCACGAAAAGACCGGCGCACAACCCCTCCTGGTGGACGTCGAGGTTGACCTCAGTCGAGCGCCGGTCGTCGGTCTCGAAGCCACCTTCAACTACGAGCTGGTCGTCGATGCGGCCCGTCAGATCCTTGCAGACGGGCATGTTGATCTCGTCGAGACCTTCGCAAGGCGCCTCGCCGAGGCTTGCATTCGGCAAACCGCGGCGCAACGTGTCAGAGTGCACGTGTTGAAGCCTCAAGCCCTGTCTCCATTTGCGGACGCGGCGGGCGTCGAGATCGTGATGGAGATGCCAGGTCCATGACCCATACGCCTGATCCCCTTCGTGAGGCCAACGAAGACCTGACGCTGGCGATGGTCATCTACGCCCTGTTCATCGCCTCCCTGATGGCTTTTCCGCCTGCTGCGATCGTCGGCGTGATCATGGCCCACGCCGCATCCAGAACCGCCGGACCGGTCGCCGCAAGCCACCACCGTTTCCAGATTCGAACCTTCTGGATGGGCCTCGCCGCTTGGGCGTTGGCGGGCGCGTCGCTTTTCTGGGGCAGCATTTTCTCCGCGATCCTGATCGGCATACCCCTCTTTCTCACCGCCCTTCTGGCCTTCCCGGCCATCTGGCTCTGGGCCCTGGTTCGAAGCGCAGTCGGCCTGACCTGGGCCGCCCAGCAGGACGCTTGCGCGAGGCCCGAAACGCTCACCCTCTGAGCCCGCGCCTTCACCTGGCGTCGTGGGTGCGACGAAGGCTCAAGGCCGGCCTGAAGGCTAAGCTGCAGGGGTTTGCACCCAGGCTCACGCGCCTGGCGTCAGCTCCAGGCCGTCCCCTGCCAAAGCTGCGGCGCACTCTGCCGACGACATCCGACGCCAGGCGCCAGGGGGAAGATCTTCCGGAAGATCGAGGGACCCTATCCTGTCCCTGTGGAGTTCCTGCACCTCGTTTCCCACCGCAGAGAACATTCGGCGGACCTGATGGTAACGGCCCTCGGTGATCGTCAGGCGCGCGCATCGTGGCGCGAGCACCTCAACGCGGGCGGGGGCGAGGGGTTTCTCCTCGCCGTCCAGCATCAGCTCACCCCGTCCGAAGATCTCCCCCTCGTCTCCCCGCAGCGGGTCACGCAGGACGGCGACGTATCTTTTTGGGGCGTGTGATCGCGGCGAAATGATGCGGTGGAGGTAGGCGCCGTCATCCGTGATCATCAGGAGGCCCGTCGTATCCCGGTCCAGGCGCCCGATGGTGGACAGGGACGGAGTGCGGCTGCGCCACCGGGTTGGCAGGAGTTCGTAGACGCTTCGCCCTGGTTCCCTGTGCGAGCAGACAAGTCCGGCGGGCTTGTGCATCATCAGGACGAGGGGGGCCGGCGGGTCGAGCGGCGCGCCCTTGACAGTCAGGCGGTCCGATAGGTCGGGTGTGAGCGGGATGCGGGCGCCAGCGTCCGCAACGGGCTTGCCATCAAGGATCACAGCCCGGTCCCGGACCAGGGCTTGGACCTCCCGGCGCGAACCATAGCCGAGATTGGCGAGAAGGCGGTCCAGCCGCGCGGCGGGGATACGGCTCAACGGATGGCCTCATACACCTTGAAACCCTCTCCCTCAGCGCGGAGATGGACCTCCCGAAAGGCGGATGCCAGCGGCGCTTCGTAAGGGAGGTGGCGGTTGGCGGTGAGCCAGCAAGTCCCGCCGGGCCGGAGACGGCGGGCTGCTGCGGCGATGAAGGCGAGGCCGAGGGTCCGGTCCTCCCGACCGCCGTCGTGGAAGGGCGGATTCATCACGATGAAGTCCAGGTCGCCCGACTTCGTTGGCGTCAACCGGGCGTCTCCGTGATGGAAACTGGCGCGAGTGTCGACAACGTTTCTGCGCGCGCAGTTCAGCGCTCGGCGATCGAGGTCCCAAAGCTCGATTGTGCTGACGCCGGGCGACTCCAGGACCCGGTTGGCGATCACGCCTAGACCACACCCCAGGTCAGCCCCCCGCCCCTGGAGTTGCGGCATGGCCCGGAGCAGAAGTCCTGTGCCGGGATCGGAGCGATCCCAGCTGAACACCCCGGGTTGAGTCCACAGACCGAGGCCGGGATCCAGTCGCAAAGCGCCTGCCTCCAGAGCCGCCTCCAGCCCCTTTGGCGCTGATGGGCGATGCGTTCTACAGATGCGATGACGCCGTCGGGGTTCGTCGCTGACCTCGCATCCGAAAGCCCGGAGAGAGGGGGCGATGCGCGGGCCGCCCCGGTCGTTAGGAGCAAGGGCCACAAGAAGCGCCCCGACGGGCAGGAGCGTCAGGACCCGGGCGAGCACCCATTCGCGTTCAATCCGACCGGGGGGCGCAAGAACCAATGCGGACTCGAAGGCCCGCTCTGGCGCTTCTGCGAGGTCGAATCCCCCCGGATCCAGGGGCGAAACCTGGATACAGCCTGAAGGCTCCGGGAACAGGGCAGGGGGCGGATGTCCGTAGAGGAGGACGGGAAGGATCATCCGCCTTCAACCGCGTTCGCGGGTGCGGGCGAAAGCGACCGCCGGGTAGCGTTCTGCGACATATCCCGTTTCCCAACCGGATTTCGAAAGAAAGACCGGCTTGGAGTCGATGTCTTCGGCCATGGCGGAGCGGTAGGCGGCTGAAAAGGCCGCAAGATCCGCTTCGGACCCCGAGACCCAACGCGCCTCTGCGTAGGGACTGGGCTCAAAGATCACGTCCAGTTGGTACTCGCTGGACAGGCGGTCCGCCATCACTTCGAATTGCAGCTGGCCCACCGCGCCGACGATGAAGTC
>JBJTFE010000032.1:0-15927 GCA_046093265.1 Phenylobacterium sp.
CCCTCGATCCACGCCGCACGGGCGGCGGCCGCCGCCTGCACGGACCTCGCCGCCCTCGGCGCCGCCCTTGAGGCCTTCGTAGGCTGTCCCATCCGCGTTGAGGGGGCGGCGAGCCGTTCGGACTTCGCCCGGGGCCTGGCGGACGCCCCGGTGGTGGTGATCGGCGAGGCGCCCGGCGCCGAGGAGGATCGCGCCGGTCAACCCTTCGTCGGTAAGGCGGGCCGGATGCTGGACCGGATGCTGGAGGCCATCGGGCTGACCGACCGGGTGTTCATCACCAACACCGTCTTCTGGCGGCCGCCGGGCAACCGGACCCCGACCCCCGAAGAACAGCAGACCTGCAAGCCGTTCGTGGAACAGGCCATACGGCTGGTGGGCCCCAGGATGCTGCTTCTGGTGGGGGCGCCGGCCACGCGCTGCATGCTGGACCAGACCGAGGGCATCAATCGCCTGCACGGCCGATGGTTCGAGTGGCGCACGGCGGAGGGCGACCTGGAGATTCCGGCCCTGCCAACCTTCCACCCGGCCTTCCTGATGCGCCAGCCGACGGCGAAGGCCTTGGCCTGGGCGGACCTCAAGATTTTCGCAGAAAGGCTCAACAGGTCGTCCCGACCCTAGAGCCTGCTCCTTTCAGTCGGAACGACTGAACGGAAAAAGTGTCATAACTTCAATAGGTTAGATCATTTTCTGATAGCCAGTTCCCGCTTATCGGAACATGATCCGGGCTCGGCCGGCGATATCCAGACGCTGCGCCCCTCTGGAGGCCTTCCTGAGCGCCGTCTCAAGTCCGACGCCAGGCGCAAGGGCCAGCAGCCGCCCCCGCGTGGCCACCAGCCCAAGGGGCGGGCCGGGAGACCAGATTCCGAGGAAGGCGCGACCCTTCAGGGCCAGACCCCGGCCAGCGGCCTCGGGGTCCAGCGCTCTGACCTCCCGACCCAACCTCTCGAGCGCAAAGCTGTCCAGCCGCAACTGCGGAGACGCCAGAAGGATCAGATGGCTCCGCGCCTCCCGAACCGCGACGCCCAGGCCGCCAGACAGCCTGCTCGCCCCCGCCTCCCGGCAGAGCGCGGCGAGGTCCTCGCCATCCCCTTCGGACTCCACCAGAATGACATCGCGGATAAGGCCGCTGACCGCTCCGGGAACCAGGTCGGAAAAGAGACCGGAGACGCCCTCAGGTGAGCCGCGGGAGTGTGTGATGACGGAGAGCATGGGTCCTAGAACCGTCCGGCATTGGGCAGGTCAAGACCACAGCCGTCCGGGCGTTTCCGCAAGGGCGGGATTCCTGCGGCCCTTCTCCCGGGCGGGTCTTCACCGAATAAGGGCGGGGGATCCGGGGAGATCCAGAGTGAAGATCGCTTCGGTGCTCGCGGGCCTGGCGGCGGCCCTCCTCGCGGGGGCCTCGGGAGCGCGGTCGGAACCGGCGGAACCGGTCTCCGCCTTTCGGGCCCTGTCTTCAAACGCCGACGCCTATTGCAGCCGAATCTCCCTGATCCGGTCCGCCACCACCCGGGTCGACATTCAGACCTACATCCTGACCCCCGACATCACCGGCTCCAGCCTGATCCGGGAGCTCGAGGCCGCGGCGGGCAGAGGCGTGGCGGTAAGGCTGCTCCTGGACGACTACGGTTCTCATGAGGCCAAGCCCCGGCTGGACGCCCTTCGCAGGATGCCTGGGGTCGAAATCCGCTATGTCAACGCCTCGGAGCACCGCGGCCTGGGCCGCAGGATCGACTACCTGCTGCGTTTCGGCCAGCTCAACAGGCGGATGCACAACAAGTCGTTCATCGTCGATGATCACGTGGCGATCGTCGGCGGTCGCAACATCGGCGACGTCTATTTCCGACAGGGCGAGGTGAAGTTCGCCGACCTCGACATGATCGTCGAAGGCCCTGTGGTCGCAGACCTGAAAGGCGTCTTTGACCTGTACTGGAACGCCAACCTCGTCGCACAGCTGGACCAGATCGAACCGCTTCCCTCAAGGCCGCGGGCGTTCCACGATCCTTCGCCCGACCTCGCGCCGCGCTGCGAGGAACCGACCGGACCCTCCACCCCGGACCAGTCCGCGCCCGCCCTGGTGTTCTCGGATCCGCCCACGAAGCTCAGGGAAAAACCCGATACGCCTCATGCCTTCGATCCGATCCGGGAACAACTCCGGCGGGAGATCGGGACGCCAGACGACTCATTCCTCGTCATCTCCCCGTACTTCATTCCGAGTGACGACTGGGTCGAAGGCCTCGTGGCGCTCCGCTCGCGGGGCGTCGACGTCCGGGTCCTCACCAATTCCGCCAAGGCGACGAACTCCACTCCGGTGCACGCCGCCTATTCCAAGTACCGCCAGGCTCTGCTCGAGGGTGGGGTGCGGCTGTTCGAGTTCAAACCGACCACCCAACCTGTGGAGGAGCCCGATCTGGAATTCGCAGGGCTGCGGTCTCGATCGACGCTCCATGCCAAGACCTTCGCCGTGGACGGCGACAGGATCTTTGTGGGGTCGTTCAATTTTGATCCCCGGTCCGTGAACCTCAACACCGAGATGGGACTTGTGCTTCGCAGCCCGGCCGCCGCCAGCGGCGTGAAAGACTTCTTCGATACCGGAGTGCGCTCAAGCGCCTACGAGCTCCGCGCGCAGAACGGACGCGTCGTCTGGCTGGATACCGGCCCGGGCGGGGACCAGGTTCTGAAGCGGGAGCCGGGCCTCAATATCTTCGAGAGGGCCCTGCTGAGGCTGCTGGCCCTTGCGCCCATAGAGCACCTGCTCTGAACGCCTGCAGGCGCCTCAGACCGCCTGCTTCAGGGCCTCGGCCAGACGCTCTTCCTTCAGCTTCTCGGCGACCAGGAAGGCCAGCTCCAGGGCCTGCTCACCGTTCAGACGCGGGTCGCAGTGCGTATGGTAGCGGTCGGCGAGATCGCCTTCGGAGAGGGCCCGGGCGCCGCCGAGGCACTCCGTGACGTCCTGACCGGTCATTTCCAGGTGGACGCCGCCCGGATGCACGCCCTCGGCCCGGCAGATCTCCACGAAGCTCTTCACCTCGGAAAGGATCCGGTCGAAGGGTCGGGTCTTGTAGCCGGTGGCCGCCGTCAGGGTGTTGCCGTGCATGGGATCGATGGCCCAGACAACCCGGGCGCCCGCGGCGCGGGTGGCCCTGAGCAGGGCCGGCAGGCGGCCCGCGATCTTCTCGTGCCCGAAGCGCCCATAGAGGGTCAGCCGGCCGGGTTCATTCGCCGGATTCAGGATCTCGATAAGCTTCAGAAGCTCATCGGCCTCCAGGGTCGGGCCGACCTTCATGCCGATCGGGTTCCGGATGCCGCGGAAGAACTCCACATGGGCGCCGTCGGGCTGGCGGGTGCGCTCCCCGATCCAGAGCAGATGAGCGGAGGTGTCGTACCAGTCCCCGGAGGTGGAATCGACGCGGGTCATGGCCTCCTCGAAGCCCAGCAGCAGGGCCTCGTGCGAGGTGAAGAACTCCACCCGGTGCAGGTCGGGATGGGTCTCGGGGGTCACGCCGATCGCGGCCATGAAGTCGAGAGCCTCGGTGATCTTCTCCGACAGGGCGCGATAGCGGGCGCCCTGGGGACTGTCGCCCACGAAGCCCAGCGTCCAGCGGTGAATGTTGTGCAGGTCGGCGTAACCGCCGCCGGCGAAGGCGCGCAGCAGGTTCAAGGTCGAGGCGGACTGGGCGTAGGCCTGCAGCAGGCGCTGCGGGTCCGGGGTCCGCGACGCGGCGTCGAAGTCCATGCCGTTGATGATGTCGCCGCGATAGGACGGCAGGGTCACATCCCCGATCGTTTCGGTCGGCGAAGACCGCGGCTTGGCGAACTGGCCGGCCATACGCCCCACCTTCACCACCGGCTTGCCGCCGGCGAAGGTCAGGACCACCGCCATCTGCAGGATCAGGCGGAAGGTGTCGCGGATGTTGTCGGCGCGGAACTCCTTGAAGCTCTCGGCGCAGTCGCCGCCCTGAAGCAGGAAGGCGCGCCCGGCCTCGACGTCGGCCAGCAGGGACTTCAGACGGCGGGCCTCGCCGGCGAACACCAGGGGCGGCATGCCGCGCAGGGTCTGCTCGACACCGGCCAGGGCCGAGGCGTCAGGATAGTCCTCCGGCATGTGCTTGCCGGGTCGGGACCGCCAGGTGGAAGGGCTCCAGGAAGGGCTCATATCTCAACTCCAAGCCCGCATCAGCGGGCGCGGAGTTCTATACGGAACGGTCCGGAACGTCGATAGGCCGGGCGCGCAACACCAGGATGCAGGCGAGGGCGGAAAGGGCGCCGAGGGCCAGCCACCAATCCTGCCAGACCCCGAAGCTGACCGCGCCGAAAACCAGGTAGGCGACTGCTGTCGCGGTCGCCGCCGCGGCCGGGGCGCTGCGGACGGGCCGGGACAATCCCGAGAAGATCGAGGCCCAGACGATGGCCGCCGCGACTGCTCCGATCAGGCCCAGTTCCATCCAGATCTGGAGGGGGGCGTTGTGGGGATGAAGCTGGATGCCCGGCCCGAAGGCGCGGCTGGCGTCCAGACCCCAGCCAGAAAGCGGTCGGGCCCAGATCCACTCGGCTGCGCGGCTCCAGTATCCGATCCGCTGAAGCCAGGATTGCGAGAGCGCGGGTGAAACTCTGTCGACCAGACCAGACGCAAGAGCCGCTGAAACAAGAGCCGGCGCCAGAAGGAATCCGCCGCCGGCGAGGCCGGCGAGCACCCGGGGCCCCTGACGCGGCAGGCTCAGGACCAGAAACGCCGCCGCGATGGCCAGAACCAGGGCCAGGACCGGGGCGTCGTAGCCGAACGTCCTTGAGGGCAGAAGAATCGCCAAACTGACCAGCCCTGCCAGACCCCATCGCCAGCGTCCCCTCACCGCAACCAGGGCGGGCGGCGCCAGAAGCGTGAGGACATAAAGGCCCTGGGCGACATTCTTGATGGCGTAGTCGGGCCGCACGGACTGACCTATTGCCGACAGAAGCGCCTTGTACCCCGCCGCTGCGGTCAGGGCCTCGGCGACCAGTATCGCCGAAAGCACCACCACCCCGCCAACGAGAAGGGTCAGGAGCCCAGGAAGTCGCGCCTGGGGAACCGCCCGCGCGGCGCTGACGGCGCTTCCGTAGACGGCCAGCGTGAAGATCAGCTTCAGACCTGTCTGTCCCTCCAGGTCAGGGGAGCGCCAGGGACTCCAGAACAGGGAGGCGCAGGCCCAGACCAGGGCCGTGAAGAGGGCCAGCAGGAGGGCCCGGTCCGCCTCGCGCACCCGCAGTGTCGGCAGGGTCAGGAGGCCCGCCAGGGCCACCGCCGGCGCGAACCCCAGGGCGCCCGCCCAGCCGAGGAGCGGGGTCAGCAGGAGCAGGCCTGCGAGAACGCCGCTTGTCCAGCGGCCAGAGGACGCGGAACCGCCCGCCATCAGGCGACAGGTTCGCTGAGGGTGACCAGCTCTTCGGCCAGGGTGGGATGGACGGCGCAGGCCGAATCCCACTGCGCCTTGGTGACGCCGAGCTTCAGGGGCACGGCGGCCATCTGGATGATCTCAGGGGCGTCCGGGCCCACGACGTGGCAGCCCAGAACCTTCTGGCTGGCGGCGTCCACCACCAGCTTGACCAGAGCCTGCTCCTGACCGCCGTAGAAGGTCTCCTTCATAGGTCGGAACCGCGAGCGGTAGATTTGGACATCGGGATAGGCGGCCCGGGCCTCGGCCTCGGTCAATCCCACCGTTCCGACCGGCGGCTGGCTGAAGACAGCCGAGGCCACCGCCTCGTGGTCGAACCGGGTCGGCTGGTCGTAGAACTCGGTGCGCGCAAACGCGGCGCCTTCGCGGATGGCGACGGGGGTCAGGTTAATCCGGTCGGTGACGTCGCCCACTGCCCAAATGGCGGGGGAGGTCGTCTTCGACCAGGCGTCCACCCGGATCTCGCCATTTGCGCCCGTCTCCACCCCTGCCGTCTCCAGGCCCAGACCCTGGGTATGGGGCTTCCGGCCCGTGGCCAGCATGACCTCACCGGCGGCAAGGACCTGGCCGTCGGACAGCCGGCACTGAAGGGCGCCCGGCTGGCCCGAGATCTCCACCGGATGCGCGCCCAGTACGAGCTTGACCCCCCGCCGCTGGATCTCGGCGGCGACATGCGCGCGGATGTCCTCGTCAAAGCCCCGCAGGACCTGGTCCCCCCGATAGACGAGGGTCACGTCGACGCCCAGGCCGTTGAAGATTCCGGCGAACTCCACCGCGATGAACCCGCCGCCGACGATGACAATGCGCTTCGGCAGGGCGGGAAGGTCGAAGGCCTCCTCCGAAGTGATGGCAAGGTCCGCCCCCGGCAGGTCCTCCGGCTTCCAGGGCCGGCCGCCCGTGGCGATGAGGATGCGCTGCGCCGTCACCGCCCCCCTGCCCTCGACCTCCAGGCTGTGGGGGCCGGTCAGCACGGCGCGGCCCTCCAGGATCTCGCCGCCCGAACGCGTGAGGTTGGCGACGTAGAGGCCGGAGAGCCGGGCGATTTCGCGGTCCTTGGCCTCGCGGAAGCGGGTCCAGTCGAAACGCGCGCCCGAGGCCGACCAGCCGAAACCCTCGGCGATGTGAGCCGAGTGGGAGAACTCCGAGGCGTAGACCATGAACTTCTTCGGCACGCAGCCGCGGATCACGCAGGTGCCGCCGACCCGATACTCCTCCGCCACGGCGACCTTCGCGCCCGCGGCGGCGGCCAGACGCCCGGCCCGCACGCCCCCGGACCCGGCGCCGATGACAAAGAGGTCGTAGTCGAACGGGCTCATGATGGGGCTCCCCAGGGCGCAGGCGGCGCGACCCTAGTGCATAACCGGCCAATATTGAATGCCGGCCGCATCCGGCGCCGACCCCACAGCGAGGCCCTGAGAGGGGGCCGGCACGCCGCGCGAAGCGGAGGCGCGCACCCTAAGGCTCGATCTCGGTCACGCCGGCGTCGGTCGCCACCAGGGCGAGGTCGGCCAGGTCGAGGAACAGGCCGTGGTCCACCACCCCGGTGACGGACTTCAGGGCGGCGGCGAGCGCGGCGGGCGCGTCGATCCGGCCACAGGCGATGTCATAGATCACGTTGCCCCCGTCGGTCAGGACGGGCGCCCCGTCCCTCGTCCGCAGCCGGGGCGCCGCGCCGATGTCGCACTCCGACAGGGCGTCGCAGACCCGGTCCAGGGTCGTCGTGTGGCCAAAGGCGATCACCTCGACCGGCAGGGGATAGGCGCCCAGGCGGCACACGCGCTTGCCGGCGTCGGCGATGACCACGCACCGGCGCGAGGCCTCCCAGACCAGCTTCTCGCGCAGCAGGGCCGCGCCGCCGCCCTTGATCAGGGACAGGGCCGGGCCGATCTCGTCGGCGCCGTCCACGGTCAGGTCGATGGGGCCAGTCTCGCCCAGCTCGGCCACCATCATGCCGAGTTCCTGCGCCAGGGTGGCGGTGGTCCGGGAGGTGGCGACGCCGACGATATCCAGCCTGCGCGCCGCCAGGGCCCGCACGAACCAGGCGGCCGTGGAGCCCGTGCCCAGGCCCACCACCATGCCGGGCCGGACAAGGCCCGCGGCGGCCTCGCCGGCGGCCCGCTTCTGGTCGTCCGCGCTCATGATCCCGGCTTGTCCTTGCGTGCGGCCTTCTCGGCGATCTTGCGGGCCCGGAAGGCCGCCGCCCAGCCGGCCTTGTTGCTCTGCTCACCCCTCGCCACGGCGAGGGCGTCATCCGGCACGTCGCGGACGATGACCGAGCCCGAGCCGGTCATGGCGCCCGCGCCGATGGAGCGCGGGGCGACAATGGCGGTGTTGGAGCCGATGAAGGCGCCCGGGCCCACATGGGTCTCATATTTGTCGAAGCCGTCGTAGTTGCAGAAGATCGTGCCGGCGCCGATGTTCGCCCCCGCTCCCACCGTGCCGTCGCCCAGGTAGGACAGGTGATTGGCCTTGGCGCCCTTGTCCAGGCGCACCTTCTTGACCTCGACGAAGTTGCCGATGTGGACGTCCTCGCCGATGTCCGCGCCGGGGCGCAAGCGGGCGTAGGGGCCGACGAGGGCGCCGGGCCCGACCCTGGCCCCCTCCAGGTGGCTGAAGGCCCGGATCACTGCGCCGGCGGCGATGCTGACCCCCGGAGCGAAGACCACGTAGGGCTCGACCTGGACGCCGGCCTCGATGCGCGTGTCCCAGGCGAAGTGCACCGTGTCCGGGGCCGGCATGACCACGCCCTCGGACAGGAAGTGGGTCCGTCGCCTCTGCTGGAAGACGGCCTCGGCCTGGGCCAGCTGGGCGGGGGTGTCGGCGCCCATGACGGCGCTCTCGGGTGCGTAGTGGGCCCGCACCCGCCCGCCATCGCCGGCGGCGATCGCGACGGCGTCGGTCAAGTAGTACTCGCCCTTGGCGTTGGCGTTGGTGATCCGCGAGAGCCAGTCGAAGAGACGCCCCCGGTCGGCGCAGAGCATGCCGGCGTAGCAGTCTCCCACCGCCAGCTCGGCCGGCGAGGCGTCTCGGGCCTCGACGATACGCAGCACCTCGCCCCCGTCTCCGGACAGGATCCGCCCGTAGAGCAGGGCGTCCGCAGGCCGGAACCCGAGCAGGGCCAGGTCCGCCCCCTCCGCCCTGAGGCGGTACAGGGGGGCCAGGTCGTCCGGCTGCAGCAGCGGGCAGTCGCCATGGACCACCATGACGTCGCCCCCGAAGCCGGCGAGGGCCGGCGCGGCGGCAAGGACGGCGTGGCCCGTGCCGAGGGGCGGATCCTGGACGGCGATGGCGTCCGGGCCCAGGCGGGCTTCGACCAGGCGACGGACCTCGGGACTGTGGGTCCCAACCACCACCACCACCCGCTCGCAGCCGGTGTCCTGGAGGGTGTCGATGACCCGATCGAGCAGGGTGCGCCCCCCGACCCGGTGCATCACCTTCGGGATGGGGGACTTCATCCGGGTCCCCTGCCCGGCGGCGAGGATGACGGCGGCGCGGGCGGTCATGGCGGAGTTCCCTGAATCGCAGGCGAGATTGCAATCATGGCGGCTATAGCCGAAACCGCCAGCCGTGTCCCCGCCGCTCCCGGAGCTCCCATGTCCTCCAACGCCCAGCCCCTGGCCGGCGCCGTCATCGCCTTCGACCTCGACGGGACCCTGGTGGACTCCGCGCCGGACCTGGTCGGGACCCTCAATCACCTGCTGTCCGAGGAGGGGATCGCCTCCCTGCCCTTCGACCAGGGCCGCAGCCTGATCGGCCACGGCGCCCGGCGGCTGATCCAGCGCGGCTTCGAGGCCCAGGGCCTGGCTGTCGAGGGCGCCGCCCTGGAGGCCCTCTTCGAGCGCTTCATCGCCCACTACAACCTTCACAGCGCGGACCTGACCCGGCCCTTCCCGGGCGTGCCGGAGAGCCTCGAGGCCCTGCGGTCGGCGGGCGCCCGCCTGGCCGTCTGCACCAACAAGCTGACCCGCCTGTCGACGCCCATACTGGAGGCCCTGGACCTCTCGCGGCACTTCGACGCCGTCATCGGCGCCGACCTGGCCCCGGCTCCCAAGCCGGACCCCCGGCACCTGGAGCTGGCCGTGCAGGCCGCCGGAGGCGACATCCGTCGGGCGGTCATGGTGGGCGACGCCGGCACGGACGCCGGCGCCGCCCGGGCCGCAGGAGCGCCCCTGGTCCTCGTCAGCTTCGGCTATACCGAGATCCCCGCCTGGGAACTGCGTCCCGACCGGCTGATCGATCACTTCGACGACCTCATGCCCGCCTGCCTGGAGCTTCTGGCACCGGGGTGAATCGCGGCCTATCCTGGCGCCTTGAGCTTCGCCGCGTTCGGGACGGAGCCAGGGGGAAGACCATGACGGCATCCATCATCCTGCGCCTCTGGGCGTTCTCAGCCGTCGTCCTCGTGTACCTCGCAAACCCCGCCCTCGCCGCCGAGGTCCATCCTGGACAGTCGGTATACGACCGGGCTTGCGCCGCCTGCCACAACGCCCCGGAGCCGGACAGCCGCGCCGCGCCCGTCGCCAGCCTCCGGCAGATGGACGCCCGCACCCTGCGCACCGCCCTGACCACCGGGGTCATGAAGGGCATCGGCGACAGCCTCTCGCCCGACGACCTGCGCGCCGTGGTCGGCTACCTGGCCGCCAAGCCCAAGCCGGTGTCCGACGACTGGGTCGAGGGCGCCCGCTGCCCCGCCGACCGGCGCAGCATCGACGTGACCGCCCCCCTGCCCTCCGGCAGCTTCGGGATCGGGTCCGACAATCGCCGGCGCCTGACTGCGGCCCAGTCTGGCCTGACCACCGCCTCCCTCGCCCGACTGCAGCCGGCCTGGACCCTCGCCATCCCCAACGCGACGACCATGCGCTCCCAGCCCGTCCTGCTGGGCTCGACCCTGTTCTACGCCGCCAGCCAGGCCGGGACCCTCCTGGCCCTCGACGCCGGGACGGGCTGCATCAAGTGGGCGGCCAAGACCCCCTCCGGCATCCGCACCAGCCTGGCCCTCGGCCGGCTGGGCAAGGGCGGCCCCCTCGCGGTGGTCGGCGGCGACGAGGGCGGACACCTCCAGGCCTGGGAGGCGGCGACCGGCAAGCTGATCTGGCGCGCCGATCCGCGCCACGACAAGGGCGGCGTCCTGACCGGCGCCCCGGTCTTCGCCGGCGACCGCCTGATCGTGCCGATCTCGGCCCTGGACGTGGCCCAGGCCATGCGCCCCACCCTCGCCTGCTGCACCACCCACGGCGCCGTCAGCGCGGTCGAGGCCGCCGGCGGCAAGGTGCTCTGGACCTGGCGTGCGACGCCGGAGGCCAGGCCCCTGGGCGTCAAGAACAGCGCAGGGGTCGAGATGATGGGCCCCTCCGGCGCCCTGGTCTGGTCGACCCCCGCCGTGGACCTCAAGCGCGGCCTCGTCCTCACCTCGACGGGCGAGAACACCTCACCGCCCGCGACGGGTACGTCCGACGCCGTCATCGCCCTCGACCTCGCCACCGGAAAGCAGAAGTGGGTCTTCCAGGCCCTGGCCAACGATGTCTGGAACATGTCCTGCCCGACGGGACGCGACAGTCGCCGCAAGCCGGGGGCCAACTGCTTCTTCTTCGGGAGCAACAGCGTCCTGCGCGACCATGACTTCGGCGGCGGGCCCGTGCTGTTCCGGGCCGGCGGCAGGGCGCTGGTTCTGGCGGGCCAGAAGTCCGGCGACCTCTGGGCCCTGGACCTGAAGACCGGCCGGAAGGTCTGGAGCGACAAGTTCGGGCCGGGCACCGCCCTGGGCGGCGTCCACTGGGGCATCGCCGCCGACGAGAGCCGCATCTTCGCCCCCATCTCCGACCCCGGCGTGCCCGAGGCCCTCAGCGCCGCCGGCGTTCACGCACTGGACGCGGCGAGCGGCAAGCGCCTGTGGTCCTGGCGGGCCCTCCCCGACCGCAGCGAGGCCCGCAAGGCGCGCAGCCCCGGCTGCGAGCGGCTCGGCATCTCCGCCCCGCCCCTGGTGGTGGACGGCGCCGTCCTGGCCGCCGGCCTCGACGGGCGCCTGTGGGTGCTGGAGGCGGCGACCGGCAAGGTGCTGGCCAGCCTCGACACCGCCGACCCGCGGGACAGCCTGAACGGCCTGCCCGCCCGCGGCGGATCCATCGACTCCGGCGGCCTCTACGCCGGCGGCGGCGTGGTCTTCGTCGGCTCCGGCTACGCGCCTTCGGCCAGCCCCCCGGCAACGCCTTGGTCGCCTTCCGCCCGAGCCCTGACGGAGGAGCCGGGGCCGGCTTGCAGCCGGCAGGCGGGCAGGCTATAGCCGCAACCCTTCCGGCGGATGCGTAGCTCAGCGGTAGAGCACCTCGTTCACACCGAGGGGGTCACAGGTTCGATCCCTGTCGCATCCACCAGGATTCACCCGGCCCCGCGATCCATTGCCCCGCCCCTCGCCGCGCCGAAGGGCAGCATAACAATGTCTCAAATCTGGGCCATGTCCGACGGGGCATGGGTTCGAAGTCGGCACTGGGCCTGGAGCCTCTGGAAGCAGTGGGCTGAGGGCGGCGTCATCGAAGCGTCGCGGGAACGTCGCCTTGGCGACGCCGAACTGACACCGGCGTGACATCGGGCATGGGCAGTCAGGGGGCCTGCTGGAGGCTCCCATGTATCTTTCCCGACTTCTCCCGATCCGTCGCCACGCCCTTCTGGCCAGCGTCGCCGTCCTGGCCCTCTCCGGGCCCGCGCTTGCGGCCGAGGACGCCGACGAGGGCATGCTCTCGGAGGTCATCGTCACTGCAGAGAAGCGCGAGACCAACCTCCAGAAGACGCCTGTGGCCGCCTCGGTGCTCGGCGCGGAACAACTCGCCGACCGGCGCATCCAGAGCCTTGCGGACCTGACCACGGGGATCCCTTCCCTACGGGTGGCGCCGTTCTTCTCACGGACTTCGGCGCTGACGGTGGGCATCCGCGGCATCGTGCCCTTCGACGCCAACCAGCCCAGCCGAGATGCGGGCGTCGGTGTCTATATCGACGGGGTCTACCTGGGACGGTCCCAGGGCCTGGGCGCCACGCTTTATGACATTGAGCGGATCGAGGTGCTGAAGGGACCGCAGGGCGCGCTGTTCGGCCGGAACTCGACCGGCGGCGCGGTCAGCATTGTCAGCCGCAAGCCCTCAGGCGAGTTGGGCCTGCGCCAGAGCGTCGGCGTGCGCAACTTCGGCGGCTACAGCGCAGAGACCCACCTGGACCTTCCGGAATGGAACAACCTGGCCGTGAAAATCGACGGGATCGTGAGCAAGCGCGACGGCACCACGGACAACCCGATGGAAGGCCAGTCGGACTTCAACGCCATTGACCGGTCCGGCATCCACGTGGGCGTCCTCTGGTCGCCGACCGACGACTTCGAGGCCCGCCTGGACTTTGACGAGGCGTATGACGGGACGACGCCCTACTACGTCCAACTCCTGTCCAAGACGCCCACGTCCCCGGCCCTGGCCCCGCTGGTCAAGATCCAGTCCGACCGGGCGAAGGTCGCAGACATCGGCGTGCCCCAGCAGGACAGCGTCGGACGGACCCAGGGCTGGGCCCTTCACCTGTCATGGTCGCCCTCGGAGGACCTGGAGCTCCGCACCATCTCGGCCTACCGCCGCCTCAAGCAGAGCCAGTACGACAACGGGATCGGCGCCCACGCCGGGGTCTTCGTCCCCAACGGCCAGTTCGCCCGCTACAGCCTCGCCTCCCTGCGACAGGACCAGGTCAGCCACGAGATCCAGGCTCTCGCAACCCTTGGCGACCTGACCTATGTCGTCGGCGCCTACTATTTCAACGAGGAGGGTGACGACGACGCCTGGACGCCCAACACCCTGCAGTGGAACGCCACCGGCACGGCGGCGACCCGTCTGCCGAGCCTGATCGCCGGCGCCCGCTGGCCCTTCCCGGACCGGGCCAGCACCGCCCGGGCCACCAGCACCGCCCTGTTCGGCCAGGCGACATGGATCCCCAGCGCCCTCGACGGCCGGCTGCGGCTGACGGCAGGCGGCCGCTTCACCCGCGACGAGAAGAGCGGCAAGCTGACCCGGGTGAACGGCGCGGTCACCGCCTTAACCTTCACCTTTGAGGACGAGCGCTTCGATCCCTCGGTCTCCGCCCTGTTCGACCTGACCGAGACGACCAGCGTCTACGCCAAGTGGGGCACGGCCTACCGGGCGGGCGGGGCGAACTCGCGCTCGGTCAGCTATCGCGCCTTCGGGCCGGAGGAGGTCGCCACCACAGAGGCCGGCGTCAAGAGCGAGTTCTGGGACCGGCGGGCCCGCCTGAACGTCGCGGCCTTCACCACCCGCTACACGGACATCCAGGTCGACTTCTCGGCGGTCAACCTCAACAACAGCAACCGCGGCACTCTCGAGACGGTGAACGCCCCTGGTGAAGGCCGCATCGAGGGCCTCGAGGTCGACTTCACCATTGCGCCGGTCACCGGGCTGACGCTGGCGGCGAATTACGCCTTCACGACCAGCCACCTCCCCGTCGCCGCCAATCCCTTCGCCGGCGGGCGCCTGCAACCCGTCTACATCGTCTACACGCCGAAGAACGCCCTCAGCGCCTCCATCGACTATGTCCGCCCGATCGGCGACATGACCCTGCGGGCCCACCTCGACGCCAACTTCGCCGACGGCTACCGGGGCTCCTCCGGAGAGGCCACTTTCTCCGACGCCTCAACGGTCTGGAACGGCCGTCTGGCCCTGACAGACATCCGGATCACGGACAGCGTGCGGATGGAGGCCAGCCTCTGGTCCCGCAACCTCTTCGACGCCGCCTACGTCTTCTATCGCAGCGCCGGCGCCGCCGCCGCCCAGGGCGTTTTCGGGATGTTCAACGAGCCCCGGACCTACGGCCTCGACCTGACCTTCCGCTACTGACCTCACGAGGAAACCGACACCATGATCAGGTCCTTTACCCTTGCTGGCGCCCTGGCCCTCAGCCTCGCCGCCGGAACGTCACAGGCCCGTGTCGTCGGGGAGCGTGTCGAGCGCCCGGCGCCGGACCGGGTCATTGTCAGCTGGACTTCAGCCGGTCCGGTAGACGTCTACGCTGCAGAACGCCCAGACGCGCCCCGGGAGCGGATGAAACTGGTATCGGATGACGACAGGGACGGTCGGCACGAGTTCGCCGCGGACCTGATCAGCCGCCCCTACTTCCTGTTGGTCGACGCCGCAGACGGACAGGCCACCCGGGTGGCCGAGCGCGTCCTCCCCCTGGCGCAGGGATCCAACTTCCGGGACCTCGGAGGTTATCGGACCGAGGACGGGCGATACGTCCGCTGGGGCCGGATCTACCGCTCGGGCGCCACGCCAACCCTGACCGACGAGGACCTTCGCCGGGTCCGGGAACTGGGCCTCTCCCAGATGGTCGATCTCCGGTCCAGCGAGGAGCGCGTGCTGGCGCCTTCGAAGATCGAGGGTGTTCCCTATTCGTCCGTGGGCTACTCGATGGCCGCGATAGCCCAGAACCGCAATGCGGGGGTTCCGGACATGGAAGCGATCTACCGCGGCTTCCCGGAACTGCTGGCGCCTCAGGTCCGGATCCTGTTCGCCAGCCTGCTCCGTAACGAGGGACCTGTGGTCTACAACTGTTCCGCGGGCCAGGACCGGACCGGGTTCGCCTCGGCTCTGATCCTGCGCGCTCTCGGCGTACCGGTTGAGACCGTGATGGCGGACTACCACCTGTCGACGACCTATCGTCGACCGCAGTACGAAATGCCCAAGCTGACGCCGGAACTCATCGCCTCCAACCCTGGCGCGGCGATCTACGCCCGGTACCAGAAGGACCCCAAGTACCTGACGCCCCAGCCCCTGAAGGACAGTTCCGGCCGCGGATACCTGACCTTCTCCCTTGAAGAGATCGATCGGCGGTGGGGCTCGGTCGCCGCCTACCTCGAGGCCGAAGCGGGGGTGGGTCCTGTTGAACTGGCCCGGTTGAAGGCCCTCTATCTCGAGTAGGCGGGCCCGAAGCGGATCAACGGCCCTACCCTGCACGGCGCAGCGCTGATAGGTTCCGCCCTTCAGTTTCCGGAGCCCGATCATGATCCGCAATCCTGGCCTCCTCGCCTTGGCGGGAGCAAGCCTCCTGACTGTTTCCGCCTGCCAGCACGCCCCGGAGGGCATCCCCACGCCAAGACTGGCGGTGAGCAGTTTCTACAACAGTTATGAAGGTGACTTCCGGCGGGCCGAGACGGCGCGGCTGAGCAAGACCCTGGCCAGCGAGGTCGAGCAGGCCAAAGCCAACGAAGTCGAGTCCGCCGCGCGGACGAAGGCGGGCCCCAACCCCGGCGACAAGCCCAATATCCTGGAAGGCGAAATCTTCGCGGGCCTCCACGAGGGCTACACCAGCTACAAGATGGGTCCGGCCCGCATACTCGGCGACAGAGCCTCGGTGGCGGTGACCTTCCGGAACAAGGGCTACAAAACCCGCTGGACCGATGACGTGAAGCTGGTCAACCAGAATGGCTGGAAGATCGACAACGTCCTTTTCACCGGCGGCTGGACCG
>JBJTFE010000033.1:0-4587 GCA_046093265.1 Phenylobacterium sp.
GTCGATGCGGGTGACGATGCGGGTCTTCACCGGCAGCTTGGCGGCGCCAAGACGGAGCGCCTCACGGGCGATATCGTCCGGAACCCCGTCGATCTCGAACATGATCCGGCCGGGATGCACCCGGGCGGCCCAATACTCGACCGAGCCCTTGCCCTTACCCATCCGGACTTCCGCAGGCTTGTCGGTGACCGGCACGTCCGGGAAGATCCGGATCCAGACCCGGCCCTGGCGCTTCATCTGGCGGGTGATCGCCCGACGGGCCGCTTCGATCTGCCGGGCGGTGATCCGCTCGGGCTCCACTGACTTCAGGCCATAGGAGCCGAAGTTCAGCGTGAAGCCGCCCTTGGCCGTCCCGTGGATCTTGCCCTTGAACTGCTTGCGGTACTTGGTCTTCTTCGGGGAAAGCATGGCTGTCTCTTAGGCTCCCGCGGTCTCGCGGCGGTCACGACGCGGGCCCCGGTCCGGACGATCGCCGGAACGTTCGCGACCGCTACCCTCGCCGGCCGGGCCGGACTCGGACGCCAGGCGCTTGTCCATCGCCATGGGATCGTGCTCGAGGACCTCGCCCTTGAAGACCCACACCTTGACGCCGATGATGCCGTAGGTGGTCTTGGCCTCCGCAAACCCGAAGTCCATGTCGGCGCGCAGGGTGTGAAGCGGCACTCGACCTTCCTTGTACCACTCCATCCGGGCGATCTCCGCGCCGCCGAGGCGGCCGGACACGTTGATGCGGATTCCCTTGGCGCCAAGGCGCATGGCCGACTGCATCGACCGCTTCATGGCCCTGCGGAAGGCGATCCGGCGCTCGAGCTGCGAGGTGATGTTCTCGGCGATCAGCTGGGCGTCAGCCTCTGGTTTGCGGATCTCGACGATGTTGAGGTGCACCTCACCGCCGGTGATTGCGGCCACGTCCTTGCGCAGCTTCTCGATGTCCGCGCCCTTCTTTCCGATGATCACACCGGGGCGCGCGGCGTAGATGGTGATCCGGCACTTCTTGTGAGGCCGCTCGATGATGATGCGGCTGACGCCCGCCTGATAGAGGCGCTTCTTCAGTTCGGCGCGAACCCTGAGATCCTCATGCAGGAGCCGCCCATAGTCGCCGCCAGCGGCGAACCAGCGGCTGTCCCAGGTGCGGTTGACGCCGAGGCGGAGCCCGACAGGATTGACTTTCTGACCCATCAGGCGGCCTCACCGAGTTCGCGGACCACAATCGTGATCTCGCTGAAAGGCTTTTGGATGCGCGACGCGCGACCGCGGGCGCGGGCCGCGAAACGCTTCATCACCAGGTTCTTGCCCACATAGGCCTCGGCGACGACGAGCGAGTCGATGTCGAGGTTGTGGTTATTCTCAGCGTTGGAGATGGCCGAGTAGAGCGCCTTGCGCACGTCTCGGGCGATCCGCTTGTGGCTGAACTCCAGCTCGTTGAGGGCGCGCTGCACCTTCAGGCCCCGGATCGACTGTGCGACCAGGTTGAGTTTCCGCGGGCTGACGCGAAGGGTGGTGGCCTTGGCCATCGCCTCGGCGGGCTTCAGGCGGCGGGGATTTGACGGCTTGGACATGCCTACTTCCTCTTCGCCTTCTTGTCGGCCGCGTGGCCCGGGAAGTACCGGGTGGGCGCGAACTCACCGAGCTTCATGCCGACCATGTCCTCGGAAACGAGGACGGGCACATGCTTCTGTCCGTTGTGGACCCCGAAGGTCAGGCCGACAAACTGCGGCATGATGGTCGAGCGGCGCGACCAGGTCTTGATGACGTCCTTGCGGCCGGAGGACTGGGCGGCCTCGGCCTTCTTGAGCAGGTAACCGTCGACGAACGGTCCTTTCCAGACGGAACGGGTCATGGATTAACGAGCCTTCCGGGCATGACGCGAGCGGATGACAAACTTGTCCGTCGCCTTGTTTCTGCGGGTGCGCGACCCCTTGGTCGGCTTGCCCCAGGGCGTAACCGGGTGACGACCGCCCGAGGTGCGGCCTTCACCGCCGCCGTGCGGGTGATCGACCGGGTTCATGGCGACGCCGCGGACGTGGGGACGACGCCCCTTGTGCCGCGAGCGACCGGCCTTGCCCAGGACCTCGTTCATATGGTCGGGATTCGAGACGGCGCCGACCGTGGCCATGCAGCCGTCCGGAACCATGCGCAGCTCGCCGGAATTGAGGCGGATCTGGGCGTAGCCCGCGTCACGACCGACCAGCTGAGCGTAGGCGCCTGCCGAACGGGCGATCTGGCCGCCCTTCAGGGGCTTCAGCTCGATGTTGTGGATGATCGAGCCGATCGGCATGGCGCGAAGCGGCATGGCGTTGCCGGGCTTTACGTCTGCGCGTTCCGACGCGATCACTTGGTCGCCGGCCTTCAGGCGCTGCGGCGCCAGGATATAGGCGACTTCGCCGTCCGCATACCGGATCAAGGCGATGAAGGCGGTCCGGTTCGGATCGTACTCGATCCGCTCGACCGTGCCGGCCACGTCGAACTTGCGCCGCTTGAAGTCCACCTTCCGATAAAGACGCTTGGCGCCGCCGCCGCGGAACCGCACGGCCACGCGCCCGCCGCCGCCACGCCCGCCGGTCTTGGTCAGACCTTCGACGAGCGACTTTTCGGGCCGGCCCTTGTGGAGTTCGGACCGGTCGATCAGCACAAGGGTGCGACGGCCGGGCGAGGTCGGGTTGTACTGCTTCAGAGCCATCGCTTCAGAGCCCCGTGGTGATGTCGATGGACTGGCCTTCGGCCAGCGTCACGACAGCCTTCTTGACGTCGGAACGACGGCCTTCCCGGCCGCGGAAACGCTTGGTCTTGCCCTTCACGTTCAGGGTGTTGACCTTGGTCACCGAGACCTTGAACAGGGCCTCGACGGCCGCTGCGATCTCGTCCTTCGTGGCGTCGCTGGCGACACGGAACACCACCTTGTTCTGCTCGGACAGCAGAGTGGCCTTCTCGGTGATCACCGGCGACAGGATGGTGTCGTAGTGACGGGCGGAGGGGATGGCCATCAGGCGGCCTCCTTCTCAGCGAAGCGGGCGTTGATCGCCTCAACCGCGTCCTTGGTCAGGACGAGGGTGCGGCGACGGAGCACGTCGTAGACATTCAGGCCAGCGTTCGGCAGCACATCCAGGTTCGGAATGTTGCGGGCCGCCAGGCGGAAGTTGCCATCCACCTCGGGGCCCGCGATCACCAGGGCGTTGACCAGTCCGATCTTGCCGAGCGTGGTGCGAAGCGCCGCGGTCTTGGCTTCCGGCAGGGCCAGGCTGTCGACGACCATCAGGTCGCCCGCACGCGCCTTGGAAGACAGGGCGTGACGAAGGGCCAGGGCCCTCACCTTCTTCGGCAGGTCAAAGGCGTGGCTGCGGACCACCGGCCCGTGGGCCTTGGCGCCGCCAACGAACTGGGCCGCACGACGAGAACCGTGACGAGCGCCGCCGGTGCCCTTCTGCTTGTACATCTTCTTGCTGGTCCGCGAGACTTCATTGCGGACCTGGATCTTATGGGTCCCGGCGCGCCGCTTGGCGAGCTGCCAGGTCACGACCCTCTGCAGGATGTCTCCGCGGATCTCTTCGATCCCGAAGATGGCGTCAGACAGTTCAATCGAACCGCCCTTCCCGCCGTCGAGCTTGATGACGTCGAGTTTCATTATTCCTGACCCTCGGCTTGCGGAGCCTCTTCGGCGGAGGCGACCTCGGCTGCGGGAGCCGCAGCCTGGCCGGCCTTACGGAAGGCCCCCGGCGTCGAAACACCAGCGGGCGGAGCCTTGATGGCGTCACGGATCCGGACCCAGGAGCCCTCGGAACCGGGCACCGAACCCTTGACCATGATAAGGCCGCGATCAGCGTCGATCCGCCACACGGTGAGGCCAAGGGTCGTGACGGTTTCCTGGCCGAGATGGCCAGCCATCTTCTTGCCCTTGAAGGTCTTGCCCGGATCCTGGCGCTGGCCGGTCGAGCCGTGCGCCCGGTGGGACACCGACACCCCGTGGGTGGCGCGCATCCCGCCGAAGTTCCAGCGCTTCATGGCGCCGGCGAAACCCTTACCGATCGTCGTGCCGGTGACGTCCACCTTCTGGCCGACCAGGAAGTGATCGGCTGTAAGCTCAGCGCCGACTTCGATCAGGTTTTCGGGAGACACCCGGAATTCGGCCACCTTCTGGCGAGGCTCGACTTCGGCCTTCGCGAAATGACCGCGGAGCGGCTTGGTGACATTCTTGGGCTTGCGGAGGCCCGCGCCCAGCTGGAGCGCAACATAGCCGTCCCGCTCAGCCGTACGGTGGCCGGTCACGGCGCATCCATCAAGGCTGAGGACGGTCACGGGCACGTGCACCCCATCCTCATCAAAGAAGCGGGCCATGCCGATTTTCTTGGCGATCACGCCGGTACGCATCGACCGATCCCCCTAGAGCTTGATCTCGACGTCCACGCCAGCGGACAGGTCGAGCTTCATCAGAGCGTCGACGGTCTGCGGCGTAGGATCGACGATGTCGAGCACGCGCTTGTGCGTGCGGATCTCGAACTGCTCGCGCGACTTCTTGTCGATGTGCGGCGAGCGGTTGACCGTGAATTTTTCAATTTGGGTCGGCAGGGGGATGGGCCCCCGGACGGTTGC
>JBJTFE010000034.1:0-2549 GCA_046093265.1 Phenylobacterium sp.
CCTCCGGCCCGCTGCGCGGGCCACCTCCCCCTCGGGAGGGGGAGGGATTGGGGAGCCTCAGCCTGGGTGGGTCAGCGGGCTTTGTCCGCCGGGGCGCTGAGGGCGATGCGGTTGCCTTCGCTGTCCTCGATCTCGGCGACATAGCCTTCCTCGCCGACGTGGGTCCTGGGGTAGAGCACCGCGCCGCCGTGCGCCTGGGCGCGGGCGAGGACGGGAGTGATGTCGGGGACGTCGAAATAGAGGATGGGGCCGGTCTTCGAGGGGACATAGACATCGCCGCGGGCCAGGGCGCCGCTGACGCCGGGCTGGCCCTCGGCGCGGGGGAAGAAGGCCATGTCGTAGCCGTCGACCCGGCGGCGATCCAGGCGACAGCCGAACACCGCCTCGTAGAAGGCCACGGCGCGATCCATGTCGGCGACCGGGATTTCGAAGTGAACGACGGGGTTGATCATCAGGGTGCTCCGGGGGGCGGGATGGGGTTCGGATACGCCGGAACATGTAGCCAGGCTGACGGCGGATTTCGAGCCCTGCGCGGGGCGTCGGCGCCAGGGCCTGCGACCCTCCCGGACGGCGGGGACTGTCAGCGGCCCTGCGCGGTCCAATCCTCCAGAAGCGGTTCCCGCCTCAGGCGCTCGGCGAACCAGCGTCCGGCCTGGCCGAGTTCATCGGAGCGGTGGGCCAGGGCGAAGCTGGCCTCCGGTCGGGGCTGCCGGACCTCCAGCCGAAGCAGGGTTCCCCGCTCGAACTCGGGCCTGGCCAGGAAGCGCGGTAGGAAGCCGACGCCCAGGCCCGCGCGCTGGGCCTCGAGCTTGGCCGTCATGGTGGGAACGGTCAGCGTCTCCTGGCCCGCGAGCAGGCCGTAGGTCCGCGCCGGACGGGCGCGCGAGCTGTCGGCGATGATCACCGCGCGGTGCGGCAGCACCTCCGCCTCGGGCAGGGGCGGCCCGGGGGCGCCGGCATGACGGGCCAGGGGATGGCCTGGGGCGACGGCGAAGTCGAAGGCGACGGTTCCAAGGGGGATGACGACATATCCGCCCCCGGAAGGGATGCCCCCGGCGCCCAGGCCGGCGACGACGAGATCCGCCCGGCCCTCGACCAGGGCCTCCCAGCAGCCTTCCAGGGACTCTTCGGCAAGACGCACCCTCGCGCCTGACGCCAGCGCATAGAAGTCCTTCAGGGCGGGAAAGAGCCGTTGGGCGCCCAGCAGGGTGTCGACGACAATGCACAGATCGGTCTCCCAGCCGGCGGCGATCCGGCCCAGTCTGCGCTCGGCGGCGGCGGCCAGCTGCAGCAATCTGCGACCTTCCTGGAGCAGGTCCTGGCCCGCCGGGGTCAGCCGGGTGTGGCTCCGGCTGCGCTCGAACAGCCTGACGCCAAGCTCGCGCTCCAGCTGGCCGACCGTGTAGCTGAGCGCCGACGGCACCTTGTTGAGCTCGGCCGCCGCCTTCGCGAACGATCCGAGCCGGGCGATGGCGTCGACCACGTAAATCGCGTCGAGCGAGAGTGCGGGACGAGGCTTCATGGTTCAAACAAGTTGAAGAGGGTGCTCAATTCTCATCGCTTTTCGTCCCGGAGGGCCGCCCCTATCCTGCCGGAAATCTTCACAAGGGCGAAGTCATGATCCCGACACCGCGAACGACGGCCGTTTCGGCCGAGAAACCTGTCTCTGTTGGCGGATTGTGGCGCAGGCATGTGCTTTCCGCACTCCTGGCGATACTGGCCTGGCCGACCCTGGCGCTGGCCGGGGCGGCGCCCTCCGGCCCGGCGCCCGCGCAAGGCGGCCCCGAGGCGCGGGTGGTGACCCTGACCTACCTGAAGTCGACTCCCGGCAAGCTGAGCCAGCTTGAGCGCTATGTGCGGGCGAACTGGTTCGCCATGGACGAGATCGCCGTGAAGCGGGGTCTGTTCGTCAGCCATGTCTGGTTCGACACCGGCTCGGATGAAGGCCCCTGGAACGCCATTGTGATGGTGACCTATCGCGACGCGCAAGGGTTCGCGGGGATCGAGAAGGCGTGGGCCGAAATCCGGGCCGCGCACCGGGAAGTGCGGATCGACGGCGCCTCGCAGGCCGATCTCGGCCGCATTGTCGAGAGCCGCGAGGTCTTCGAGCGGGCGCCCTTCATCACCACGCTCGCCGCGGGAACGCCCCCCGCCGGCGCCCGGGCGGATGCGGATCGGGCGGATGATGCGGCCGTCAGGGCTGTCGTGGGGAAGTACTTCGAGGGGGGCGTGAGCGGCAAGGCGGAGCCGATCCGCGAGGCCTTCCTGCCGTCTGCCCGGATTGAAGGCCTGCGGGGGGATCAGCTCGTCACCTGGTCCTTCGACGAGTATGTCCGCTTCTTCAAAGGGACCCCCGCCCCCGGCGCGGACCGGATCGAGCGAAACATCACCCGGGTCGCGATCCAGGGCGACAGCGCCACGGCGCAGCTGCGCCTGCGCTTCGGCCCCGACCAGGCGCTCGACGAGCAGCTCCTGCTCCTGCGCATCAACGGCCAGTGGAAGATCACCTACAAGTCGTACACCCCCTCGGCCTAGGCCCCATGGGAGGC
>JBJTFE010000035.1:0-3692 GCA_046093265.1 Phenylobacterium sp.
AACCTGAACCATGAGGTCGCACTGGCCGGGGGCGGCCGGACCAGCCAGCTGGAGCGCTGGCGCCGGGCGGGCCTGCTCGACGGGGCGCCGCCGCCCGCAGCCCGGCCGCACCTGGCCGCCTGGGACGACCCCCGGGAGTCCCTCGACGCCCGGGCCCGGGCCTATCTCGACGTCAACTGCGCCCACTGCCACAGCCCCTCGGGCTCGGCGAGCAATTCGGGCCTCTTTCTGACGGCGGAGGAGACCCGGCCCTCTGCCCTCGGCGTCGGCAAGCCGCCAGTGGCGGCGGGGCGCAGCGCCGGCGACCTGGCGGTGGGGATCGATCCCGGCCATCCCGAGCGCTCGATCCTCGCCTTCCGCATGGCCTCCGGCGAGCCCGGCGTGATGATGCCCGAGCTCGGCCGCGCCCTGATCCATGAGGAGGGCGTCGCCCTCATCTCAGCCTGGATCGGCGAAATGGCGCCGAAGGCGAAGACGGCCGGGCGGCATTGAACGCGGGGTTCGTGCTCCCTACTGTCACGCCATGCTCCACCATACGCCTCTCATCGCCACGATCGTCGCCGGCCTTGTGGCGGCCTTCGCCATGCGGGCCCTGGCGCACCGGCTGAAGGTCTCTCCGGTCGCGGGCTACCTGTTCGCCGGCGTCCTGATCGGTCCCTTTACTCCGGGCTATGTCGCCGCCGGCAAGATCGCGACCGAGCTCGCCGAACTCGGCGTGATCCTGCTGATGTTCGGGGTGGGGCTCCACTTCTCCCTCAAGGACCTGATGTCCGTCCGCCGGATCGCGGTGCCCGGCGCCCTCGTCCAGATGGGCTCAGCCACGGCCATGGGCGTCGCTCTCGCCCTGATGATGGGATGGACGGTGGCGGCCGGTCTGGTCTTTGGCCTCGCCCTGTCGGTCGCCAGCACGGTCGTCCTGCTGCGCGCCCTGCAGTCGGAAAACCTGGTGGAGACCGAGCGGGGCCGGATCGCCGTCGGCTGGCTGATCGTCGAGGACCTGGCCATGGTGATGGCCCTGGTCCTCCTTCCCGTCTTCGCCCAGATGCAGGCCGGAAACGGGGCGGGAGGAACGGACCTGCTCTCCGCCGCCATCGGCACCCTGGTCAAGGTCGCGGGTTTCGCCGCCCTGATTCTGATTGTCGGCCGCAGGGTCATTCCCTGGGTCCTTCACTGGACGGTGCATACGGGTTCGCGGGAGCTGTTCCGCCTCGCTGTCCTGGCCATTGCGCTGGGGGTGGCGTTCGGCGCGGCCTATGTCTTCCAGGTGTCCTTCGCCCTGGGCGCCTTCTTCGCCGGCATGATCCTCGGGGAAACCCAGCTGAGCCGCCGCGCGGCGGAGGAATCCCTGCCTCTCCAGGACGCCTTCGCAGTCCTGCTCTTTGTTTCCGTCGGCATGCTGTTCGATCCGTCGGTCATCGTCGAGCAGCCCGGACCTCTGCTGGCGACCGTCGCCATCATCATCTTCGGCAAGTCCCTGGCCGCCTACGCCATCGTCCGGGTGTTCGGGTATCCGAAAGGAACGGCCCTCACCGTCTCTGCGAGCCTGGCCCAGATCGGGGAGTTCTCCTTCATTCTCGCGGGCCTTGGCGCGACCCTCGGCATCCTGCCGGACGAGGCGCGCGACCTGATACTGGCCGGGGCGATTCTGTCGATCCTCGCCAATCCCTTCATCTTCGGGCTGGTGGTTCGCAAGTCGGGAGAGGCGGCCAGCGCAGCTCCCGGCGCCAGCCCGACAACCGCCGCCGCCGCCGCCGCCGGTCGGGTGGTGCTGGTGGGCTATGGTCGGGTGGGAAAGTCGCTGGCGCGGCGCCTCAGGGCGGCCCGGACGGACTTCGTGCTGATCGAGGAGCAGTCGGACCGAGCCGATGAAGCGCGCGCCGCCGGATACGAGGTGGTGACGGGCAACGCCACACAGGTTCAGACCCTCGAGCAGGCGGGCCTGGCCGACGCCGGGCGTCTGCTCGTGGCGATCCCCGAGGGGTTCGAGGCCGGCGGCGTCGTCCACCGGGCCCGAGACCTCAACCCGGGTCTCACCATCGTCGCCCGCGCACACTCCGTGGAGGAGGTCGAGGATCTGCGGCTCCGGGGCGCAGACCATGTCGTCCTCGGAGAGGAGGCCATCGCCCTGCGCATACTGTCGGGCACCTCTGCGGCTCCCGCCTGACGCCGCCGCCGGCCGCCGTTTGGCTTTCCCTGCGACTTGGGCCTAGAGTGACCGCGCCGTTGGGGGGCGGCAAGGCATGACGACCAATGCGATCCAGTGGGGCGTCTTCGCCGCCCTGACCGGGCTGATGGCCCTGGCCACCTGGCGCCAGGTGCGACGCATGGGCCGGCGTTCCACCGACAGCCACAGCGAGTTCTTCCTGGCGGGGCGGAACCTGTCCTGGCCCTTCGTGGCAGGCTCCATCACCCTGACCAACCTGTCCACGGACCAGCTGGTGGGCATGAACGGCAACCAGATGCTGCTGCTCGCCTGGTGGGAGCTGGCGGCCGTCGCGGGTCTGGCGATCCTGGCGCTGGTCTTCCTGCCCATCTACTATCGCAACAACTGCACCACCACGACCGAGCTCCTTGAGCGGAAGTACGGGTCCAAGGGGCTGAGGGCGACCGTCTCGCTGCTGTTCCTGCTGGGCAATGTCTTCATCTACCTGCCGATCATGACCTACACGGGGGCCCTGTTCCTCTCGACCATGTTCGCGCACGCCCCGCCCCTGATGGTGCTGGCCGGAGGAATCGCGGCGGTGGGGGCGGCCTACACCGTGATGGGCGGCCTGCGCGCCGTGGCGGTCTACGACACCCTGTCCGGCGTCGGCGTCCTGGGTATGGCCGCAGCGGTGACCGTGCTGGCCATGGCGGCCATCAATTTCGACGTCTCCGGCATACCACCCGAGCGGCTCAGCATGATCGGCGGGCCCGACAGCCCCATTCCCTGGCCGACCCTGCTGACCGGGATGATCTTCATCCAGATGTTCTACTGGTCCACCAACCAGACCATCACCCAGAGGGCCATGGCGGCCCCAACCCTGCGCGAGGGCCAGAAGGGGGTGTTTGCGGCCATGGCCATCCGCATCCTCTTCGTACCGGCCATCGTCGTGGTGCCGGGAGTTTGCGCCTACAAACTGTTCGGCGACATCGGCGACGCCACCTATGGCCGGGTGGTGGCCGAAGTCATGCCCTCCTGGCTCTCCGGCGCCTTCGCCGCCTTCATGGCCGCCGCCGTCCTGACCAGCTACACCTCGGTGCTGAACTCGTCTGTCACCCTCTATGTCTGTGACCTGCACGAGCCCTACATCGCCCCCAACCCGGACGTGAAGCGGCTGAACACCGTGATCTCGCTGCTGTTCATGGCCGTGTCCATCGCCCTGGTGCCGGTCTATTCGGGCGCCGCCTCGATCATCAACCTGGTGCAGCAGCTGAACGGCCTGCTCTCCATGCCCATCTTGTCCGCCTTCATCCTGGGGCTGGTCTTCCGGAACGTGGACGCCCGGGCGGCCATGGCTGCGGTGGTGTTCGGCGTCGGCCTCTACGCCGTCTTCACCTTCGTCTGGACGCCGGTCCACTACATCCACCTGATGCTGGTGACCCTGATCGCCTGCCTGCTCGCAGGCCTGGCCGTGAACCGCTGGGTGTTCGGACGCCGGGCCGAGATCGGGGTGTTCGGGCGAGCCTAGGCGCCGGCGCGGCTCAGGCCT
>JBJTFE010000036.1:0-2759 GCA_046093265.1 Phenylobacterium sp.
GGCCGGGCTTGCCTTGATCATCCCCAAGGAGCTTGTTCCGATGGAGGACCGGGGCAGGGTGGACATCTCCATCCAGGGACCGGAGGGGGCGGGCTACGACTACATCCTGCCCGCCTCGCAGGTGGTGGAGAACATCCAGCGGAGGATTGACGAGGGCGAGCCGCCGCTTGTCGCCGTCCAGAGAGGCGCCCGCCAGGTCTTCTTCGCGGTTGTCGCGACCACTGTCGTGCTGGTCTCGGTCTTTGCGCCGTTGATGTTCATGCCGGGGTTCACCGGCCGGCTGTTCGTCGAGCTGGCCGTGTCGGTGGCGGCGGCCGTTGTGTTCTCCGCTCTCCTCGCCCTCAGCCTGTCGCCAATGCTCGGCTCGGTGCTGCTTCGGCCCGCGCGCACTGAGGGTCTGATGACCCGCGCGGTGAACGCCGCAATGGGCGCGCTGAGGCGATCCTACCAGAGCTCGCTGGAGGCCCTGCTGGCGCCCCGGCGGATTGCCCTTTCCTCCGTCTCGGCAGGGGGACTTATCCTGGCGATGGGCGTGGTGGCGGCCGGGCTTGCCCTGATTATCCCCAAGGAGCTTGTTCCGATGGAGGACCGGGGCCGGGTGGACATCTCCATCCAGGGACCGGAGGGGGCGGGCTACGACTACATCCTGCCCGCCTCGCAGGAGGTGGAGAAGCGCCTCCTGTCCCTCCTGAAGGAGGGGGTGAGTGAGAGGTACACCCTCAGCGTCCCGAGCTTCGGACGCAGCCAGTTCAGCTCCGCGGGCGCCAATGCGGGCCTGCCCGACGAGCGGGTGAACGACGTCACGTCCCAGGAGCTGGCCGCCCAGCTGAACCGGGAGTACGCCGCCATCACGTCGGCCAGGGTCATCGCCTCCGTCCGTCCGTCCATCCAGCGAGGCGGCGGCGGGGGGGGATCCAGCGTGAGCGTTATCCTGCTGGGGGATGAGTACCCGCAGATCGAGCAGGCTATCCAGCCCTTGATGGCGGCGGCGCGGAATAATCCGGGTCTCTCCCGCCCGCGCCTCGACTATGAACCCACCTCGCCGAGGCTGCTCATCGAGGTGGATCGCGAGAAGGCCGCTCAACTGGGCGTGTCGGCTCAGGCGGTGGGTCGGGCCCTGGAGACGCTTTTCGGATCCCGCAGGACGACAACCTACATCCGGGGCGGTCAGGAGTACGACGTCATCCTGCAGGCCGACCGGCCGCAGCGCATGAATGAGTCGGATCTCAGGAACGTCTATGTGCGGGCGGCCTCGGGCGCCACTGTGCCGCTGTCGGCGGTGGTGACGACGGAAATCCAGGGCGACACCCCGAGCCGTGACCGGGTGGACCGGCTCCGGGCGATCACCCTCTCGGTCCAGCTGAACCCGGGCTATACCGTTGGCGAGGCGGTCAACTTCTTCCAGGCGGAGATCGACAAGCGGCCGGGAATGGCGGTGAAGTGGGGCGGCCTGGCGCGGGATTACCTGGAGGGCGGCGCGGCGGTCTACGGCGCCCTGGCCCTGGCCCTGATCCTCGTCTTCCTGGTGCTGGCGGCCCAGTTCGAGAGCTGGGTCCATCCCCTGGTGATCATGCTGACTGTTCCCGTTGCAGCCCTCGGGGGTCTCTTCGGTCTTCTGATCAGCGACTCGACCCTGAACACCTACAGCCAGATCGGCCTGATCATGCTGGTGGGCATTGCGGCCAAGAACGGCATCCTGATCGTGGAGTTCGCCAACCAGTTGCGGGACGAAGGTCGTTCCGTCCGAGAGGCGGTGATCGAGAGCTCGGTTGTCCGGCTCCGTCCGATCATCATGACATCCATCGCCGCCGCTGCGGGGGCCGTTCCGCTGATCCTGTGGGGCGGCGCGGGCGGCGAGTCGCGGAAGACCATCGGGGTGGTCATCTTCTTCGGCGCGATCTTCTCGACCTTGCTGACGATCTTTATCGTTCCGGTCTTTTACAACCTGCTCGCCCGCTTCACCCAGCCGCCCGAAACACGGGCCCGGAGGATCGCAGCCTTCGAGATGGAAGAGACCGTCCGGCCGGCGGAGTAGACCCGGCCTACTTCGCGGGACTGGTGTTGACCTTGAGCCAGGCGACGAGCGCCGCCCGGTCCTCAGGCGATTTCATCCCCACGTAGGACATCTTGGTGCCTTCCACGAGGCCGCGCGGGTTCTCGATCCATTTGTCCATGGTCGCGGCGTCCCAGGTGAGGCCCGATTCCCTCAGGGCGTCCGAATAGTTGAATCCGGCGATGTGGGCGGCCTTTACACCGAAGGTGCCCCAGAGATTCGGTCCGGTGAGGTTGGCGCCGCCCTCGACGTAGGTGTGGCAGGAGCGGCACATGGCGTAGAGCGCTTCACCCCTTTCCAGGTCGGCGCTGCGGTAGGGTTCGGGGAGTTCCGCAAGCAGGGCCGCCTTCTGGGCTTCGGTCAGAGGCGCGGACGCGGCCTTCTGCACCCCGCCGGTTTCCGGCGTCTCTCCATCAGACGTCGGACGTCCGCAGGCCGCCAGGGAGAGGGCGGCCAGAAGCGCGATGGCGATGAGCGGGCGGTCCGCGGACATGGGCGACTCCGGGGCAAGTGACCAGCAGACTGGCCTGGGCGATGACACATGGTGCCGGCTACAGGACTCGAACCCGTGACCTTCGGTTTACAAAACCGCTGCTCTACCAGCTGAGCTAAGCCGGCCCGGGCGCTCCGATGCCAGAACCTGGGCGCGCCGACAACTAAGAACGGCGTCGCGCTTTGTTCCCGCCAAACGGCGCCCTATAAGCGC
>JBJTFE010000037.1:0-8386 GCA_046093265.1 Phenylobacterium sp.
CCTCTGGACCATCAGGATCGTCACAGGCGGCGGAAGGAACCGGTAGAGGGCCACAAGGGCGAGGGGCAGGCCAACGAACAGGCACAGAGCCGCGACAAGGAGCCGCCTAAGCCAACGCCCCCTCGGGCGGCCGGTTCTGTCGCCTCGCGTCATGCGGCGGAAGATAGGCCAACCCCGCGACGAGGCAAACGCGCTGACAGGACCGCCTTCCCGGTGCTAGTCCTGTTCGGCAGTCGCCCTGGGAACGGGCGACAGGGAGGTCGGCATGAAGGTCAGCGAGGCGGTCGAACGCCGGGTCTCAATTCGGGCCTTCCGCCCGGAGCGCCCCTCCGCTGCGGTGGTGCGGGGCATTCTCGAAGCTGCGGCACGGGCGCCCTCGGGCGGCAATCTGCAGCCCTGGAAGGTCTACGCCCTGGCGGGCGCGCCCCTTGCGGAGCTGAAGGCGAGGGCTGCGGCCAATCCGATGGGCGAGCCTCCCGAGTACGATGTCTATCCGCCCAATCTCTGGGATCCCTTCCGGACCCGGCGCTTCCAGAACGGCGAGGACCTTTACGCCACGATCGGAATTCCCCGGGAGGACAAAGCCGCCCGCCTGCGCCAGCTCGCCCGGAACACCGAAATGTTCGGCGCGCCGGTAGGCGTCTTCTTCTGCCTCGACCGCAATCTTGGCCCGCCCCAGTGGTCGGACGTGGGGATGTACATGCAGACCGTCATGCTGCTGGCCTTGGAGCAGGGTCTCGACACCTGTGCGCAGGAGTACTGGGCGCGATACCCGAAGACCGTGGCCGACCTTCTCGGCCTGCCCGATGACCACATGCCGTTCTCCGGAATGGCCCTGGGCTGGCGCGATGAGACCGCTCCGATCAACACCCTGCGGTCCGCCCGCGACCCCTTCGAAGCCTGGGGCGAGCTGCGCGGCTTCGACGACCCGATCCCGGCCGGATAAGGCGGATCGGATTTTCGGCGTCTCCCCGGGGACCCGGTCCGTCCCTTCAGCCGCTCATGGCTGGCCCGAAGCCAGCGCCATCTGCATCAGGGACTCCCCGAAGATGGCGGCGAAGGGCGAGCCCGCCTCGGGATCCCAGCTGTGCCGCGAGCCCACCGTAATGCCGCCGTCCACCACCAGGTGGGCCCCGGTGACAAAGGCCGAGGCGTCGGAGGCCAGGTAGAGGGCGGCCTGGGCGATGTCCTGGGGCAGGCCCGGCTTTTTCACCGGCTGGGCGATCTGGGCGTTCTGGGCGACCAGGGCGGCCATCTGGTCGGCGGCCTCCCGGGTCATGCCGATGGTCGCGCCGAAGATCGAGGTGGCGATCAGGCCGGGACAGATGGCGTTGACCCGGATCCCCTGCGGCGACAGCTGGGCGGCGGCGCAGCGGCTCATGTGGACCACCCCGGCCTTGGCCGTGGAATAGGCGATCGGGCCCCAGCCGGCCTGCAGGCCGGCGATGGAGGCGGTGTTGATGATCGACCCCCCGCCGCGCTTCAGCATGGCGGGAACCGCGTGCTTCATGCCCAGGGCCGGTCCGCGGACGAGGATGTCGAAGATCCAGTTCCAGCCGTCGGCGGTCACCTCGGTGATGGCGCCCATGCGGTCGGAGATGCCGGCGTTGTTGAACTGGATGTCCAGCCCGCCGAAAGCGCTCTCGGCCAGGGCCACCGCGGCGGCGATGTCCGCCTCGGCGGTGACGTCGCAGCGCACGTAGCGCACGGCGTCCGGGAAGCGGCGCTCCAGCATGGCGCCCTTCTCGTCCTGGACGTCGGCGGCGATCACCTTCGCCCCCTCCGAGACGAAGAGCTCCAGGGTCCCCAGGCCGATGCCCGAGGCGGCCCCCGTGATCATCGCCACCGTGCCTTCAAGCCGTCCGGCCATGACCGTTCTCCCGTTCCTGTCGCGTCAGTCGCCGAGGGTGACGACGACCTTGCCCATGGCCTTGCGGCTGCCGAGGTGGGCGATGGCGTCGGCGGCCTTCGCAAAGGGGAAACGCTCGGAGACGTAGGGGCGGATCTTGCCCTGGGCGTAGAGGTCGATCAGCTCCAGGTTGGCCTTCTGGAAAAGGTCGGGGTTGCGGGCCGTCCAGTTGCCCCAGATCACGCCGACAATGTCGCAGCCCTTGAGCAGGGGCAGGTTGAGCGGGATCTTCGGGATCTCGCCCGCCGCGAAGCCGATGACGAGATAGCGGCCTTCCCAGGCGATGGAGCGCAGGGCCGGCTCGGCGTAGTCGCCGCCGATGGCGTCGTAGATGACGTCCGCGCCCTTCTCGCCACAGGCTTCCTTGAACAGGGCCGCCAGCTGCTTCTGGCCGTCGCGGTCAAAGGGGCCGCGGCCGTAGACCACGCCCGACTCGGCGCCGTGGCGGATGGCGAGGTCGACCTTTTCCTGGGTGGAGCAGGCGGCGATCACGCGCGCGCCCATGGCCTTGCCCAGCTCGACAGCCGCCAGGCCAACGCCGCCGGCGGCGCCCAGGACAAGCATGGTCTCGCCGGCCTTCAGATGACCGCGGTCCTTGAGGGCGTGGTAGGAGGTGCCGTAGGTCAGGATGAAGGCGGCCGCCTCGTCGTAGGGCATGGAGTCGGGGATCGGCGTCAGCCGCCCGGCGGGGGCGACGATCTCCTCGACCAGGCCGCCATGGCCGATCTGGGCGAGGACGCGGTCGCCGACCTTCACCTCGGTGACGCCCTCGGCGATCTCGGTGACGATGCCCGAGACCTCGCCGCCCGGCGCGAAGGGGCGCGGCGGACGGGACTGATACTTGTCCTCGATGATCAGGACGTCGGGGAAGTTGATGCCCACGGCCTTGACCTTCACGCGCGCCCAGCCGGGGCGCAGCCCGGGGGCCGGGATGTCTTCGATCACCAGGGTTTCGGGACCGCCGACAACCTTGCTCAGGACCGCTTTCATATCTCTCTCCCCTATTCTTGGCGCGCTTGGCGAAGGCCGCCCACGCTAGCCCAGCCACCCGGCGCGCGGAAGCTGTCGCGGGCAAAGAATCAGCGGATTTGGCGGGCGTCCCGGCCTCGCCTATATTCCGCCCTCCTTGCGCCGAGGCTTCCGTGACCACCACCCTTGACCTTTCCCGGTCCCGCGAGGCCGCAGCTCCGGCGCGGCGCCCGAACCTGACGGGTCTAACCCGGTCGGCCCTTGCGGCTGCGCTGACCGAAGCCAGGCTCGTGCCGCCCGAGAAGGCGAAGATGCGGGTCTCCCAGCTCTGGCGCTGGATGCACCATTACGGGGCTACTGGCTTCGATCGCATGACCGATGTCGCCAAGGACCTGCGGCTGGCCCTCGCCGGCGCCTTCGACCTGTCGCGCCCGGAGGTGGTGGAGCGCCAGGTCTCTGTCGACGGCACGCGCAAATGGCTGATCCGCATGGCGCCCGGTGTCGAGGTTGAGACGGTCTACATACCGGATGTCGGCCGGTCGGGCGCCCTTTGCGTCTCCAGCCAGGTGGGCTGCACGCTGAACTGCACCTTCTGCCACACCGGCACCCAGCCCCTGGTGCGCAACCTGACCGCCGCCGAGATCGTCGCCCAGGTCCAGGTGGCCCGGGACGAACTGGGCGAATGGCCCTCGCCCAAGGAGGACCGGCGGCTCTCCAACATCGTCTTCATGGGCATGGGCGAGCCGCTCTACAACCTCGACGCGGTGGCGGACGCCATCGACATCATCGCCGACCACGAGGGGATCGCCATCTCCCGCCGGCGCATCACGGTCTCCACCTCCGGCGTGGTCCCCCAGCTGCGGGCCCTCGGCGAGCGGACCCAGGCCATGCTGGCCATCTCCCTGCACGCCACCAACGACCCCCTGCGCGACGAGCTGGTGCCCCTCAACCGGAAGTATCCCATCGCCGAGCTGATGGCCGGGATCCGCGCCTATCCCGGCCTGGGCAACGCCCGGCGGGTGACCTTCGAGTACGTCATGCTGAAGGGCGTGAACGACAGCCCGGGCGAGGCGCGCGCCCTGGTGAAGCTGCTGGCGGGCGTCCCGGCGAAGATCAACCTGATCCCCTTCAACCCCTGGCCGGGCAGCCCCTACGCCTGCTCGGACTGGGGCGCCATCGAGGCCTTCGCCGCCATCCTGAACCGCGCCGGCTACGCCTCGCCGATCCGTACCCCCCGGGGGCGCGACATCCTCGCCGCCTGCGGCCAGCTGAAGAGCGAGAGCGAGAAGGAACGGGCCTCCGCGCGCCGGGCCCGGGAAAGGGACATTGAAGACGCCGGGGCTGAGGCCCGCCGAAACTGCGACTGAACGGAGTTCTGATGCCCGCATCCCTCGCCTCACCTGAAATCCTCGCCTTCGCGGCTGGATTTCCCGTCGCCCTGCTTCATGCGGTCGCCACCCTGACGATTCTGGTGGCCGGAGCGGCCATGTACGTGGCCCTGACGCCGCACCGGGAGATCGCCCTGATCCGGGAGGGTAACAGCGCTGCGGCGGTTTCCCTGAGCGGGGTCCTTCTGGGTATGGCCCTTCCCCTCTCCGCCGCCATGACCGTCTCGGCCTCCGTTCTGGAGGTCATTCTCTGGGGCGCGCCAACGGTCGTCTTCCAGCTGCTTGTCTTCCGACTGGTCGATCTGCTTCTGAAAGGGCTTCCGGAGCGGATCCAGCATGGCGAAATGTCCGCCGCTGCACTCCTGACAGGGGCGAAGCTGGCCTCCGCCGTCGTGCTCGCCGCCGCTGTCGCGGGGTAGGAGAGGGGCGTGCATTTCCCTAAGCTCAGTGACTGGCTGGTCTACGTCACCATCATCCTGGCGGTGATCATCGTGGCGATCGCCCGGCGGGAGCGCGCAGACGCGCCGCCACCGCCACCGCCGCCTGCGACGGGGGAGGGGCTGCCCCTGGGGCCGGCCTCGCCCTTCGACCCCTCTGTGGTCGTCGAGGCGCCGGCGACGCCCGAACCGGGGTCAGGCACGGCGTTCTCGATAGACGAACGGGGGGTCTGGATCACGGCGCGGCACGTCGTGGACGGCTGCCGCCGCGCCGCCGTGGTGGTTTCAGATGGACGCGGCGTGGCGGCGGACGTGCGGATCGATCCGCAAGGCGAGGTGGCGATCCTGACCACCGAAGGTGGCGCAGCGCCCCTTCCCGTGGCTGTCGGGCGCACCCTCCGGCGGGGTGAAAGGGCCTATCATCCGGGCTTTCCGCAAGGCCGCCCCGGCGAGGCGACCTCCCGGCTGATCGGGCGCGAGAACATGGTCATCCGCGGCCATGGCGAACGCACCGAGCCCGTGCTTGTCTGGGCCGAGATCGGACGGACCGACGAACTCAGAGGCAGCCTTGCAGGCCTGTCCGGCGCCCCGGCCCTGGATGACGCAGGCCGGGTGATCGGCGTTACGGTGGCGGAATCGCCACGTCGCGGGCGGATCTACACCACATCCCCCGAAACCCTGATCAACGCCCTGAAGGCGGCCAACGAAAGGCCTCAGGCCGGAGCCGTCGGCGAGTCCGTCACCACGTCCAACTATGGAATCGTCGCCGACAGCCTGAGGCGCGACCTTCGCGTGGCCCGGGTCATCTGCCTGGACTCGGCTTGAGGACCAGATCCAGCCAGACAGGGGCGCAATCCCCCAGCCGCTTGGCCTCATAGCGGGTGCGCACATGGTCCGCGGGCGGCTCGCGCCAGTCGGCGGCGCACTCTGCGGGCCAGTCGAAACCGGATACCCCCAGGAAGACCTTAAGCATCTGGTCGGCATAGTCCGCCCAGTCGGTCGCCAGGCGTAACCGGCCGCCAGGTTTCAGGAGCCGGGCGGTCTCCTTGGCGAAGGCGGGACTGACAAGGCGGCGCTTATGGTGGCGCGCCTTCTGCCAGGGGTCGGGGAAGAGAACGAAGATCCGGTCCAGGCTGGCGTCCGGGAGGCGGGCCATCAGGTCGCGCGCGTCGCCATCGTGAATCCGCACGTTGCGCAGTCCAGCCGTCTCCACATGCCGAAGGGCGCTGGCCACGCCGTTCCGGAAGGGCTCGGCGCCCAGGACGAGGACGTCAGGCCGGATGGCGGCCTGGGCGGCCATGTGCTCACCGCCGCCGAAGCCGACCTCCAGCCAGGTCTCGCAGGCGTCGGGCAGGATGCGTGCGGGATCGACGGGGCCTTCCGTCGGCAGGCGCAAGGACGGAAGAAGGGCGTCCATCAGGCCCGCCTGCCGGGGCTTCAGGGTCCGCGAGCGGATTCGTCCGAAAGACCGCAGGGGCGGCGGGGTCTCCACGCGCGGGTCAGGCCAGGCCCTTGAGGGCCTCCACCAGATCCGTGCGCTCCCAGGAGAAGCCGCCATCGGAGTCGGGTTCGCGGCCGAAATGACCGTAGGCCGCCGTGCGGGCGTAGATAGGGCGGTTGAGGCCCAGATGCCGCCGGATGGCCGCCGGGGTCGCCCCGCCGATCATTTCGGGCAGGACCTTTTCCAGCTTCGCCGGGTCGATCTGGCCCTCGTCATGAAGGTCGACATAGAAGCTGAGCGGGGTGGAGACGCCGATGGCGTAGCTGATCTGGATGGTGCAGCGGCGCGACAGGCCGGCGGCGACGACGTTCTTGGCCAGGTAGCGGCAGGCGTAGGCGGCGGAGCGGTCGACCTTGGTCGGATCCTTGCCGGAGAAGGCGCCGCCGCCATGCGGCGCGGCCCCGCCATAGGTGTCGACGAGGATCTTGCGCCCGGTCAGGCCGGCGTCGCCGTCGGGACCGCCCTGGACGAAGCGACCGGTGGGATTGACGTGCCAGACGGTCTTGCGGGTCAGGAGGCCGTCGGGGAAGACGCTTTCGACCAGGGGCCGGATGGCCTCCTTTATCCGCGCCGGCGTCGCCATGCGAAGCCCGATCCGCTTGGCGTGCTGGGTGGAGATGACCAGCTGGGTCACCGCCACGGGGCGGCCGTTCTCATAGGCCAGCGTGACCTGACTCTTGGCGTCAGGCTCCAGGAAGGGCATTTCCCCCGAATGCCTAGCTTCCGCCAGGCGACGCAGGATTTCGTGCGAATACTGCAGGGTGGCCGGCATCAGGGCCGGAGTCTCGTCGCAGGCGTAGCCGAACATGATGCCCTGATCGCCGGCGCCTTCGTCCTTGGTGTTGGTGGCGTCGACGCCCTGGGCGATGTCCGCGGACTGACCGTGCAGATGACAGGCGTATTTCGCCTTCTGCCAGTGAAAGCCCTTCTGCTCATAGCCGATGTCCTTGACGGCCGCGCGGACCCGGGGCTCGAGCGAGGAGATCAGCTCTCGGGTGAAGGCCTTGTTCTCAGCCTTGTCCGCGCCGGGCCGGGAGGCGCGCACCTCGCCGGCCAGGATGATCCGGTTGGTGGTGACCAGGGTCTCGCAGGCGACCCGGGCCTCGGGGTCGGCGGCGATGAAGGCGTCGACCACGGTGTCGGAAATCCGGTCGGCGACCTTGTCGGGATGGCCTTCGGAAACGCTTTCGCTGGTGAAGATGTAGGAGGGGCGGGTCACGGGACGGCTCCGTCAGGATCACGGCGCGCCCTGCGCGGACGCCGGCGCTTGGCGAGACCTATAAAGATTTCTTTATGTCCTGCAAGGGCGGCGGCCGACAGGAGGAGCAGGACCAGGAAGGGCAGGTCGCCCCACCGGCTGTAAGGGGTGGGTGGACGTGGCGGGGGCAGGGGCAGGTCAATGACGCCGGAGGCGCCCAGACCAAGGACCGGCCCGACGGTCCGGCCGCCGGAATCGATCACCGCCGAGACTCCCGTGGGGGTCGAGCGCACGATGGGCAGACCTTCCTCGATGGCGCGGTAGCGGGCCATGTTCAGGTGCTGCCATGGGCCTGAGGCTCGGCCAAACCAGGCGTCGTTGGACACATTCAGGATCCAGTCCGGACGCTGGCCGGCCCGACGGGCGGCGGCGCGGGTGAAGCCGGGGAACAGGGCCTCGTAGCAGATCATCGGCTGGAAGGCGGGAAGGCCCGCGGCGCTCAGAGGCCGGGGCGGCGGACCGGCGGTGAAGTCCTCGGGCATGTGGACGAGGCTGCGCAGGCCGATCCGGCCGGCGAGGTCGCCGAGGGGCATGAATTCGCCGAAGGGCACGAGGCGATGCTTGTCGTAAAGGCCCGCGAGGGCCAGGTCCTCGCTCCGCCCCTGCAGCAGCATCAGGCTGTTGTGATAGGTCAGGACCTCCTGGGCGTCCAACTCCGCCCGGTAGCCGCCCATGGCCAGGAGCTGTCCCGGCGCCAGGGTCCGGGCCAGGGCGGCCCGCCAGGGCGAGCCCGGAGCCAGGAGGTCGTTGATGACGGCCGGAAGCGCGCCCTCGGGCCAGACCACCAGGTCGGCGCGAACGGCGGACGGCCGGGCGCTGAGCTCCAGGTAGGTCTGGAAGATCCCGGGCAGGTTCTCAGGCCGCCACTTGGTTTTCTGGTCGATGTCGGCCTGGACGATCCGGACGACGGGACCGGACGGGGCC
>JBJTFE010000038.1:0-9604 GCA_046093265.1 Phenylobacterium sp.
CGCCCGTCTTCGTGCGCCACGAGATCGTCCACAATCGTCACGTGGTCTCGCGTCTTCGCGACATGGGCGCGGTCTTCGTCGAGACTCTGGAGGAGTGCCCCGACGACCGACCGGTGGTCTTCTCCGCCCATGGCAGCCCGAGATCCGTCATGGAAGGGGCGAAGGCCCGGGGCATGACCTATCTCGACGCCACCTGCCCCCTGGTCTCCAAGGTCCACGTCGAGGCCGCCCGCCACCATGCCGCCGGGCGGCAGGTCCTGCTGATCGGTCACGCCGGCCACCCAGAGGTGGTCGGCACGATGGGTCAGCTTCCTGAAGGCGCGGTTGTGCTGATCGAGACCCTGGTGGACGCCCGCGCCTTCATCCCCGCCGGCGCGGGGGGCGTGGCTTACGTCACCCAGACCCCGCTGTCGGTGGATGACACCGCAGGGATCGTCGAGGCGTTGAAGGCGCGCTTTCCGGACATGGCCGCGCCCCACCGGGACGACATCTGCTACGCCACCACCAACCGCCAGGAGGCGGTGAAGTCGATCGCCGGCGCCTGCGACGTCCTTCTGGTCATCGGCTCGGCGAATTCGTCCAACTCCGTGCGCCTGGTGGAGGTCGGCCTGAAGGCGGGAGCGCCCCGGGCCTTCCTGATCGACGACGCCGGCGATCTGGACATGTCCTGGCTTTCCGGCGCGGCGACGGTGGGGGTCACCGCCGGGGCTTCGGCGCCGGAGGATCTCGTCCAGGGGGTCATCGACCGCCTGTCCGAGGCCTTCGCCATCACGGTGGAGGAGATCGGCGCGGCCCGCGAAACCGTCAGCTTCAAGCTGCCCCGGGCCCTGCTGACTTGAGTCCTTCCTGTGCGGACCCGCGGCGGGGGTCGGCGGGGCGCCAGCTTCCGCCGCCTCGACGAACTGGCTTGACCGGGCCTCCGGGCTCGCCCAATCGGGGCGCATGGCCGTCTACACCGACATCACCGACGAAGAGCTGGCGACCCTGCTGGCCGACTTCGACATCGGCGCGCCCCTGTCGCTGAAGGGCGTTGCAGAGGGCGTCGAGAACTCGAACTTCCTTCTGGAGACCGAGGCCGGACGGTTCTTCCTGACCATTTACGAGAAGCGGGTCCGGGCCGACGACCTGCCCTACTTCCTGGATCTCCTGACCTGGCTCGCCGGGCGCGGTTTCCCGGGCGCTGCGCCGGTTGCAGACCGGCAGGGTCGGACCCTGAAGGTCGTGCGGGGCAAGCCCGCCGCCATCGTCACCTTCCTGCCTGGCCTTTCGGTGCGCCGGCCGACCGTCGCCCATTGCCGGGAGGCGGGCGCCGGCCTGGCCTGGCTCCACCTGGCGGCGGAAGGTTTCGCCCTGACCCGTGAGAACAGCCTGGGGCAGGCGACCTGGAGGCCGTTCTTCGCGCCGCTTGAGGCGGCGGCGGAAGACCTCAAGCCTGGCCTGGGCGCGGCAATCCAGGCGGACCTCGACGCCCTGGAGGCCGCATGGCCCGACGGCCTGCCGACCGGCGTGATCCACGCCGATTTCTTTCCAGATAACGTCTTCTTCCGGGGCGAGGCCTTTGCAGGGGCGATCGACTTCTACTTCGCCTGTAGCGACCTGTTGGCCTACGACATCGCCATCGCCCTGAACGCCTGGTGCTTCGAGGCGGACGGCAGCTTCAACGTGACCAGCGCCCGGGCCCTCGTTGCGGGCTACGAGTCCCGCCGGCCACTCAGTCCCGCAGAACGCGCCGCCCTTCCCATCCTGGCCCGGGGAGCGGCCATGCGGTTCTTCCTGACCCGGCTTGCCGACTGGGGGCCGGTCCCGGAGGGGGCTCTGGTGCGCCCCAAGTCGCCGCTGGAGTACGAGCGCAAGCTCGCCATTCACCGGGAGTCCGCCGACCTGCTCCTGTTCGGTCAGGCCGGATGACGCCGGATGTGGTGATCTACACGGACGGCGCCTGTTCGGGGAACCCGGGGCCCGGCGGCTGGGGGGCGGTGCTCCTTTGGGGCGACCATGAGCGCGAGTTCTGCGGCGGCGACCGGGCCACGACCAACAACCGCATGGAGCTGATGGCCGCCATCCGCGCCCTGGAGGCCCTGAAGCGCCCCTGCCGGGTCGAACTTCATACCGACAGCCAGTACCTGAAGACCGGCATCACCGAGTGGGTCCGGAACTGGAAGGCCAGGGGCTGGAAGACCGCCGACCACAAGCCGGTGAAGAACGAGGACCTCTGGCGGCGGCTCGACGAGGCCCGGCAGAGACACGAGGTGCAGTGGCGCTGGGTGAAGGGCCACAACGGCCACGAGCTCAACGAACGCGCTGACGCCCTGGCCCGGAAGGGACTCGCCGAGGGGCCCTTTGATCCTTGACGCCGCCGAGGGTGTGCTTGATAGTTGTATTTGCAACTATATGAGGCGCGATCGTGGAAGCTGCCATCCGGACCCGGACCACGGACCCACCCCACCTGGAGGTCCTTTATGAGCTGGGCGCCGCCGAGCACGCCCTGAGGGCGGCTGTGGAGGCCCGGCTTCCGTCGCCCATGTCTTACACACACTTTGAAGTCTTGAGGGATTTTCTGCGTTTCGGCGATGGCGCCCCCCCGGCGGAGATCGCCTCACGCCTGAGGATGAGCCGGGGCGCGGTGACCCATTTGCTCCAGCGTATGGAGGCTCTGGGGTGGCTTCGGCTGGCGGGTGACGACCGCGACGGACGGCGCAAGCAGGTCTTCCTCACCCCGGAAGGCGCCAGGATGGCCCGCGCGGCGGCGACGGCCCTGCGCCCCGGAACCGATCGCCTCAAGACTGATTTGAATGACAACTACCTGAAGGAAGGCCTGGCCTTTCTGCAGGCCCTGCGCCGAAGCCTGGAGTCTCTCAACGCCGACGACGGACCTGGAGGATCGCGCCCCTGATCCCGGTGACCTCGACCTCGGCCTCGGCCGCCAGGCCGCCGCCGCCCTCCAGCTCCGCCGCCCATTCCTTGCCATCGAGAGTGATCCGGCCCTCCCCGTGATGGAAGGCGGCGACGCTCCGGGCCGACTGGCCGATCAGGCGGGAGGTGGTGTCATTGATGTCGCCCGGCGCGGCGGCGCCGCCCCTAGGGAAGAAGCGGCGTGCGCCGAAGGTGGTGACCAGCGTCAGGAGGGCGAACAGGACCGCCTGCCCCGTCCAGCCTGGATCGAGGACCAGGGCGACAAGGGCCACGGCCCCGGCGGAGGCCGCCGGCCACAGGAGCCAACCCGTTCCGGTGGCCGCCTCGACCGCGAGCAGGGCGACCGCCAGCCCCCCCCAGAACCAGAAAGGCTGGGCGGCCAGGAGTTCGGTCAGGGCCGCCATCTCAGCCTCCCTGGGCGCTGCTGCGAGCGCCGTTCAGGAGTTCGGAGACGCCGGCGATCGAGCCAATGATGGTGGACATCTCGGCCGGGACGATCACTGTCTTCTGCTGCGGGCTCTCCGCCAGCTTGGCGAAGGCGTCCACATAGCGCTGGGCGATGAAGTAGTTGATCGCGTTGACATCGCCCTTGGCGATGGCCTCGGACACCATGCGGGTCGCCTCGGCCTCGGCCTCGGCGGAGCGCTCCCGGGCCTCGGCGTCGCGGAAGGCGGCCTCCCGGCGGCCCTCAGCCTCCAGGATGGCGGCCTGCTTGGCGCCCTCGGCCCGGGCGATGGCCGCCTGCTTCTCGCCATCGGCCTCGGTGATGACCGCGCGGCGTTCCCGCTCGGCCTTCATCTGCCGGGCCATGGCGTTGGAGATGTCCGGCGGCGGCAGAAGATCCTTGATCTCGATCCGCGCCACCTTGACGCCCCAGGGGCTGGTGGCCTCGTCGATCACCGCCAGCAGGCGGGAGTTGATGTGGTCGCGCTGGCTCAGCACCTCGTCCAGCTCCATGTTGCCCACCACGGTGCGCAGGTTGGTCATGGACAGCTGGGTGATGGCGAAATCGAGATTGGTCACACGGTAGGCGGCGGAGGCCGCATCCATCACCTGGATAAAGACGATGGCGTCCACCTGGACGGTGACGTTGTCCTTGGTGATCACCTCCTGGCGGGGCACGTCCAGGACCTGCTCCATCATGTTGATCCGCGCGCCGACCGTCTCGACGAAGGGGGTCAGGATGTTGATGCCGGGCTTGAGGGTGCGGACATACCGGCCGAAGCGCTCGACCGTAAACTCCCGTCCCTGAGGGACAATCTTGATCGTCGACAAAACGACCACGATGGCGAGAAGGACAAGAAGTCCGACCGTCAGCAGGGGAAACATGGCATCCTCCGGTTGGTTAGAGGAAATCTAGGGATTCCGGCATGGCTTTGGAACAGGTTCAGGCTCCAGATCACTACAGCGTGTTCAGCAGAGTCAGAACCGGCGGGCTGGCGGCTGCGGCGCTGGCGCTGGCGGTGGTCCCCCCCTCATACAGCCTGGCCGCCACAGCCAAGCCTGCCCCTGCAAAGGCGGCGCCCCCCAAGGCGCCCGCCTTCGACGCCCGGCGCACCGCTGACGTCATCGCCCTGCTGGCGTCCCTGGAAGCGAAGGCCGAGGTCGCCCGCCAGGCGGACGGCCAGGTGTTCATGAACGTGACCACTCCGGGCGGCGGGTTCGGCGCCCAGATGGTGGGCTGCGACGAGACCTTCGCCACCTGCCGCGCGATGGCCCTCTACAGCGCCTTCTCCCGCAAGGGCGTGAACATGGCCCAGATCAACGACTACAACCGCAGCCAGCTGACCTGCCGGGGCATCATGACGCCCTCGGGCGAGCCGAGTGTCATGTACGCCATCCTTCTCAACGGTCGCATGACCCGGGACGAACTGCGCGAGCATGTCGGCGTCTGGCAGGGCTGCCTGTCGGGCTTCGGCGAGTTCATCCAGGACCCCATCGCCTTCCTCTCCCGTCCACAGGGCTGAACGCCGTCCGGGTTGACAGCCTCGGCTTCAGGGCAGAGCCTTCCCCGGCGGAAGAGGGCGCTCCATGACATCTTCGATCCAGGGGGCCGGCGAACGGATCCTGTCCATTGACGTGGTCCGCGGCATGGCCGTGCTCGGCATCCTGCTGATGAACATCGTCGGGATGGGGCTGCCGACCTACGCCTACATCAACCCGATCTACGGGGGCGGGACCACCGGCGCCGACTTCTGGACCTGGGCGATCAACAACGTCCTGACCGATGGCAAGATGCGCGCGCTCTTCACCATGCTCTTCGGGGCGTCGGCGGTCCTGATCGCCGGGCGGGCGGAGGTCGGATCCGGTCTCGGGCCCGTCCAGACGCACTACCGGCGGGTCTTCTGGATGTTCGTGATCGGCATGATCCACGCCTATTTTTTCTGGTTCGGAGACATCCTGGTCACTTACGCCGTCGCAGGCGCCCTGGTGTTCCCGTTTCGCAAGCTCAGTCCGCGGCTGCTCATCGCCCTGGGGGCGACTGTCCTGACCGCCCTTTTTGTCTGGCATCTGTATGAGACCGGCCAGGCCCGCGACCTGATGGCGGCGGCAACGACTCCGGGTGCTAGTGAGGCGGCGCGGAGCGCCTGGGCTGAGGCCTCGCGGACCTTCCTGATGCCCCCAGGCCTCGCCGAGGCTGAGATCGCCAGTTTCCGCGGCGGCTTCATGGAGGCGCTGGAAGCGCGGGCCAGGATCGCCTCACTGCTGCAGATCCTGATCCCGTTCGGCGACGGCCCGGAGGCCATAGGTCAGATGCTGGTCGGCATGGGTCTGTTCCGGCTGGGCTTCTTCTCGCTGGGATGGTCCACGCGGGCCTATCTGGCCGTGTTGGTGTTCGGCTACGCCGTCGCCGCTCCCTATACGGCCTATCTCACATGGCTGATCCATCAATCGGGGTTCGAGCCGGTGCGCCTCCATGAACTGGAGGTCTGGCAGTCGATCACCCGGCCCTTCATCGCCTTGGCCCACGCCTCGGCCCTGCTGCTGATCGTCCGGGCAGGTGTGCTCAGGAGCCTGGTGTCGCGCCTGGAAGCGGCGGGACGCATGGCCTTCACCAACTATCTGATGACCTCGGTGATCACGAGCCTGGTCTTCTGCGGCTATGGCCTCGGCCTCTACGGCCACCTGTCCCGCGCCGGGCAACTGTGGGTCGTAGCCGGCGTCTGGGCCCTGATCCTGCTCTGGAGCCGCCCCTGGCTGGCCCGCTTCCGCTATGGCCCGCTCGAATGGGTCTGGCGCTCCCTGGTGCAGTGGAAGCGGCAGCCGTTCCGCAGGGCGACGGCCTGAGGTGACTTCAGCTCGGGGCCTTGGCGCAGGCTTCAAGTTTCGGCGTTCGGGCGCAGAGAAGACGAAGGTGCTCACCCGAGGTCGGGCGCCCCTTCTCCGACGCATTCCGAAACAGCTTCGCCGCCTGGGCCTCGTCCTTCGGGACGCCAAATCCGCTCAGGTAGAGAATCGCGAGACTTTCCATGGCCAAGGGGTCGCCTTGGTCTACAGCCCTTCGCCACCACTGCACCGCGGCTTTGGTATCCTTGGGAACGCCGTCGCCACGATATAGGAGTGAAGCCAATTGTAGCTGGGCCTGGACGTGGTCCTGCTCGGCGGCTTTGCGGAACCACTCCAGCGCCTTCCGGGTATCCTGGGGGACGCCCTCGCCCCTCAGGTAGGCAAGGCCCAGGTTGTGCTGGCCGGGAGGATTGCCCGCCTCCGCCCCCTTGCGGGTCCACGCGAGCGCCGCCTTCAGGTCCCTGGGAACGCCTCGTCCCTGGAGGTAAAGGAGGCCAAGATTGGTCTGAGCCTTGTCATACTCCTGCTCGGCGGAGGCCCGCAGCCATCGAACGGACTCCTTCATGTTCAAGGGCACGCCCTGGCCCTCGGCGTAATTCAGACTGAGTTCATATTGGGCGACGGCATCACCCTTCTCAGCCGCTCTCCGGAACCATTGGATCGCTGCATCGAAATCCTGCGGAACCCCGAAGCCTTGGTCATAAGACATGCCCATCCTGGTTTGGGAGTGGATGTAGCCCTGCTCGGCGGAGGCTCGGAGCCAACGCATGGATTCCGCCATGTCCACCGGGACGCCTTCGCCCCTCTGGTAGATCAGGCTGAGCTCCAACTGAGCCACCGGACTGCCCTGCTCGGACGCCAGCCTGGACCACTTCAGAGCTGCGGCCGGGTCCCTGGGAACGCTCTGGCCGCGCCTGTACAGGCTTGCGAGCCGGGTCTGGGCGCTGATGTCGCCCTGCTCCGCAGACTTCTGGTACCAGATCACGGCGGCAGGCACATCCCGCTCAACGCCGAGTCCATTCTTAAGGAAGAAGCCATACCTGAATTGGGAAAAGGCGTGGCCCATCTCGGCCGGCCTTCGGAGACAGGCGAAATGGGCCGCGAGGCGCTTACGGGCGCCGGCGGTAGACACCCCCTCGATGTTGAACGAACTCAAGAAGGACATCTGGTATGCCCTCGCGCAAGCGGCGTAGGCCTCTTCCGCTGTCCTGGGAACGCTTTTGGCCTGAGAGCACCCCCCGGACACCGTCAAGCCGCCGCCCACAGCCAAGACCAGAAGCTTAAGTCTCAATCCGGGCATGGCTCCCACTCCCTCCCGTCAATCCAGGTCCCCGCCTAGCGCGCCGTGTAGCCGCCATCCACGACCATCTCAGAGCCGGTCATGAAGCTCGCCTCGTCCGGGGCCAGGAAGACGATGGCGTTGGCGATCTCGACCGGTTCGGCAAGGCGGCCGAGGGCGTGCTGGAGGACGAGGGTCTCGCGCACCTCGTTGCCGTTCTCCACCTCGCGCAGGACGTTGTGGATCAGCGGCGTCTCCACATAGCCGGGGTGGACCGAGTTCACCCGGATGCCGAGGGGCGCCCATTCCAGGGCGGCGGCCTTGGTGAGCATCAGAACCGCCCCCTTCGAGGCGCAGTAGGCCGCAGCCCCCGGGGTAGCGATCTTGCCCATGATCGAGGAGATGTTGATCACCGAGCCGCCCCGGCCGCCCTTCAGGATCAGGGGGCCGGCGTAGCGGTGGCCGTAGAAGACCCCGTCCAGATTGACCGCCAGGGTCTTTCGCCAGTTCTCCAGGCTGTGGCTCATCAGCTCGTTGCCAACGGTGGTGATGCCGGCGTTGTTGACCAGGATGTCGAGCCGGCCGAAGGCCGCCTCCACCTCGCCGACCACGCGCTCCCAGTCCTCGGGCGAGGTCACGTCGTGGGCGAAGGCCTTCGCCCTGCCGCCCGACGCGACGATGGCGTCCGCCACGGCCCGGGCCGCCTCGGGCGACAGGTCCGTCACCGCCACGGCGGCGCCTTCCTTCGCCAGGGCCCGGCAGGCCGCCGCGCCGATGCCCGAGCCGCCGCCGGTGACGAGGGCGACGCGTCCGTCCAACCGCCCGCTCACGCCTTCACCCCCGCGGCGCGAAGGGCCGACAGCCGGTCTATGGCCGCCTCGGCGCCGGAGACCAGGCGGGCGACGATCTCGGCCGCCGGCAGGACCTCGTGCACCCCGCCCGCCGACTGGCCCATGGCGAAGCAGGAGCTGTCCGGGTTCAGGCCCTCGATCTGTCCGCCGATGCCGCCCATCACCCCGGCCTGGCTGGAGAGCATGGCCTGCATGGGGAAGGGCTTGATGTCCGCCGGACGGCTCTCCCAGTCGTCCACATAGGGGTTCTTGCGCACCCGCATGGGCTTGCCCGAGTAGCAGCGGGTGCGGATGGTGTCCTCGTCCGAGGACTCCACGATGGTCTGCCGGTAGAGGTCCCCGGCGTGCGCCTCGGGCGAGGCGATGAACCGGGTGCCGACCCAGACGCCCACGGCGCCGAGGCCCAGGACCGCCGCAAGTCCGCGTCCGTCATAAATGCCGCCGGCGCCGACCACGGGGATCTTCACCGCCTCCACCGCCTGGGCGATCAGGGGCAGGCCGCCGACCAGGCCCGTGTGCCCCCCGCCCTCGCCGCCCTGGCAGATCACCGCGTCGCATCCGGCCTGCTCGGCCTTCACCGCGTGCTTCACGGCGCCGCAGACGACCATGACCTTCAGGCCGGCCTTCTTGAGCCTTTCCATGATCGGCATGGGCACGCCGAGGCCGGCGACGAAGGCCGAGGCGCCCTCCTCGATGATGACATCCACGGCGGCGGTCAGGCTCTCCGGCGAGGCCGCCAGCAGGTCGACGCCGAAGGGGCCGTCGGTCAGCTTGCGCACCCGCCGCATCTGCTCGCGGATGAAGTCCGGTCCCTGCCCCGCCATGCCGAGGACGCCATAGCCCCCGGCGTTGGTCACGGCGGCGGCCAGTTCGGCGTAGGAGACCCCGCCCATGCCGGCCAGCATGACAGGGTGCTTCACCCCCAACAGGTCACAGAGCTTGGTGTGCAGGGTCATGGCGTCCTCCCGTTCCTTGGAGCGGGAGCATGGCGCCGAAAGCCCGGGGCGAAAACCGGCGCCCCGGCGTAAGGCCGGAGGTCAGGCCCCGTCGAGGTCCGAGGGCAGGGCCTCGTAGGTGCGCGAACAGAACTCGCAGGAGACCCGGATGCGCCCGTCGGCCTCGACCATGTCCACCCGCTCCTCGGCGCTGAACGAGGCCAGCAGGCCCAGGATCCGCTCCTGCGAGCAGCGGCAGGCGGCCTTCAGGGCCCGGGGTTCGAAGACCCGCACGCCGTCCTCGTGGAACAGGCGGAACAGGAGCTCGCCCGCCGGCA
>JBJTFE010000039.1:0-4390 GCA_046093265.1 Phenylobacterium sp.
AGTTCATGTGGCTGGCCGGGGCGCCGCCCACGCCATCGACCTCGATCCAGCCGGGCGAGGGGATCCGGACCACGCGGAGGGCGCGGCCCGCCGCATCGGTCATGCCGGACAGGGCCCGGGCCGCGGAGTCGTAGACCTCGCTATTGGGGTCGCTGGCGCCGAAGCCCACCGGGCAGACCACGACGCCGGGTGCGGCGAAGCGCGCCAGGTTGTCCACATGGCCGTCCGTGTGGTCGTTCTGCAGGCCGTCGCCAAGCCACAGTACCTTCCGGGCCCCGAGGTCCCGGGCGAGGGCCGCCTCGGCCGCAGCCTCGGTCCAGCCGGGATTGCGGTTCGGGTTCAGGAGGCACTGGCGGGTGGTGAGGACGGTTCCCTCGCCGTCATGGTCGAGGGAACCGCCCTCGAGGATGGAGTCGCTGCGCAGGAGGTCGACCCCGGCTGCGGCGGCGATCTGGTCCGCGACCTCGTCATCATGCGGCAGGTCGTACTTGCCGCCCCAGCCGTTGAACCGGAAGCCGGCGGCGGCGTCGGGCCCGAGGAAGATGGGGCCGGTGTCGCGCAGCCAGACATCGCCAAAGCGGCCGGCGACGATGTCGACGCCGGCGACGCCGCCCAGGCGCCGGCGGGCCTCCGCGTCGCCCTCCGCCGTCCCGGTCATGAGTCGCACCCTTTCGCCCCCGGGGCCGGCGAGCGCCCTTGCCAGGGCCTCCACCTCATCCTGGGCCGGGACGAGGTTGTCTTCCCAGAGATCCGCATGACTGGGGAAGCCCAGCCACATGGCCCGGTGCGGGGCCCACTCGGCGGGGACGAGACGAGACATGGCGCGGTTCTCCCTGGAGGGACGCGGGCAGATGGGCGAGGCGGGCCCCGGCGTCAAGCCTTCGCAAAGAGGCTCCAAACAAAAAGGGGCGGCCCGTCGCCGGACCGCCCCCTGAAATCCTGTGAACCCGGAAGGGATCAGAAGGAATACTTGACTCCGAACTTGACCTGCCAAAGCGACCGGTTCGGCGCATCCGAGTTGGACAGCGTCTTCACCGCCGGCTGGAAGTTGGAATAGGTGTACTTGCCGCCCGCCAGAGCCACGCCGACGATCGGCGCGACATAGGGGGAGTCAACCTGCTGGAGGACGCCCCACTCGTCGTTGATCATATTCCCGATGTTGATGAAGTCGGCGAAGAGCTTGAGCTTGGCGCCGTTCGGCACAAAAGCCGGCAGTTCCTGGCTCAGGCGGAGGTCAAAGCGGGTCACGTCATCCGAACGGAAGCCGTTCCGAGGCGAGATCCTGCCGGCGTGGTCGGTCAGGCCGACGCCCTTCAGGTACTCGTTGAAGGCCGCCATATTGAAGCCCGCCGCGTAGGTGACGATCGGGTCACTGGTCAGGGTCACGTTGCCAGAGCTGTCGACCTGAGGAACATAGAACAGCTGCCGGTTCAAGGCGCCGTCGCCGAAGGTCGCCATCGAGGCCGAACTGGAGATGTTGTAAACAAAGCTGTAGGGCAGGCCCGACCGGTGCTCCATGAAGAGGGAGACGTTGGTCTTGTTGTCGTCCCAGAGCTCTTTGGTCCACGACAGGCGCAGCTTGTACGAGTGCTTGATCTCGTAGTTCGAGGTCGCAAGGCCCGGGTTATTGACATCCGCCGTCGCCAGGTTGGCCCAGTTGGAGAAGGCCACAGAGCTCGTGCCCGGGTTCACGTCCTTGGCGTCCGTAAGGGTGTAGCTGAAGCTGCCGTCGAAGCCGGAATTCCAAGACTTGGAGAGGCTGAAGGCCCAGGCCTGCTGGAAGCCCTGGTCCGTGTTCGTCAGGATCAGGTCGCTGCCGCTGTCGGACGAGGCCACGCCGGTAACGAACAGTCCGCGCTCGGCGTTCCTGCGATAGATCGGCCGGCCGTCAGGCGCGTAGGCGACCGGCGATAGACCGCCGCGATAATCCTTCCAGAGGATGCCCTTGCGGACATCGCCGCGCAGGTAGTCCACCGAGAATTCATAATTGTCGCCCAGCCAACCGAGATTGAGGTCGCCGGAGAAGGTCAGGCTGCTCTTCCAGGTCTGGATCGGCTCGAAGCTCGGGTCGATCCCGTTGGCGCCGGCCGAGCGCTGGATGTTGACAATGGAGGGCTTGGTCGGATCGAGCAGGGCCTCGAGCGCCGTCGGCAGGTCCGCGAAGCTGGTGACCTGGGACAGGATGGCGTTGTCATTGGTGCCGGCGGCGAGGCCGCAGGCCGAGCTGGTGCTGTTGCGCAGGCACGAGACGCTGGCGCCGAGGACGCCCGTGTTCGAGAAGCTGTTCGACACCCAGACGGTCGCGGCGCCGCCAGAAAAGAGGCCGAAGCCGCCGGTGACCCGCAGGCCACTGACGCCCACCGCCCCGAAATTGGCTTCATAATCCGGTCGCCAGTCAAAGCTGAGGCGCGGCATCAAGACCGACTTGCCGTCCAGGTTCTCCGAGTTGGAGAAGCCATAGCGGCTGAGGAAGTACGGGTTGGCCAGCGGCTTGTCGCTCTGATTCAGCCGGGTGTAGCGGAACCCTGCAGTTACCGTCAGGTTGTCCGAGATAAGGAGGGTGTTCTGAGCGTAGAGGTTCCAGGTATCATAGTCGAACTGGGCCGCCAGGTCCTTCTCGTTCCGGACACCGTCGCCGTTCGCGTCGACGATGGCGTTCTGATAGACAAGCTGGTTCAGAACCTTGTTCTGGAGATCGGCCACGCTGTTGAAGGTGAACTCGCCCTCTGTGCGCTGGGCGAACAGATTGTAGACTTCCAGGTTTTCTTTCTCGATCCCGAAGGAGAACTCCTGGTTGTCCAGATCATAGAAGGCCCGGGCCCGATAGGTCCTGACGGTGTTTTCAAGCTCGTTCGCGTGCCGGGAGTTGTCGGGACCTGCTAGAATCCGGGTCGCAGTGCCAGAAACCGCCGGGTTGGCGCCGATCGAGAATTGTCCGAATTCGGCCGCCTCGTCACCATTTCCGGAGGCGTTGCCCGCGACGCCGCCGACTGGAATCTGCAGGGTCGTCACCTCCTTTTGGGTGACGGTCAGCTCGGTCCGCAGTTTGTCAGTCCACTCCGAATTCAGCTGGGCTGTGTAGACTGTCAGGTCATCGCCCTTGGTATAGTAGTTCGAGTAAAGGGCCAGCTGGGTCGAGGATGACCGGTTACCCTCGATCAGGCGGGTGCCCTCGGTGGACTGCCAAGTGAAGGCCAGTCGGTGATTGTCGGTGATGTTCCAGTCCAGCTTGACGAGCTTCTTGGTGTCCTCTTCCGGTAGGGCCAGGTTGTTGAGGATCGAGCTCCCGGAATCGACGCCGTAGCCATAGACATTCTTCAGTATATCCTGGACCTGCGTAACCTGGGCCGGGGTGATGAAGGGAATGGCGGCGCTCGGGTTGCCGGCGATGATAGGCTTGCCCGAGCCCACCGGGCCGGCGATCGTGCCGCGCTCGGCGTCAAACTGCTCGTAGGACAAGAAGAAGAAGAGCTTGTCCTTGATGATCGGCCCGCCGAGTGTGGCGGCCCAGGACTTCTCCTCGAAGATGTTGGTGAATTTCTGGCCGTTGGCCTTGTCGCCGATGTAATCTTGGTCGGAGTACTCGTAGACGAAACTGCCCCTGAAATCGTTGGTCCCCGACTTGGTCACCACATTGATGTTGGCGCCCTGGAAGTCGTTGTAGAGCACCGAGTAGGGCGCCAGGTTCACCGACATAGCCTGTACGGCGTCTGTCGAGATTGGACTGCGCTGGGTGGGATAACCGTTGTTGTTCAGGCCGAAGTCGTCGTTCTGCTTCACGCCGTCGACGGTCAGGCTGTTGAAGCGATTGGATACGCCGCCGGCGAAGACCGCATCAAGGTTTGCGGGGTCGAGCACAACGAAGGGGTTCAGGCGGGCCACGTCTTTCAGGTCGCGCTTGAGGCTGGGCAGGTCCTGGATGTCTCCAAGGCCATAGTTGCTGGTCGGCCCGCCATTCTCTTCTCGTTTGGTGAGAGCGGCGGTGATGACAACCTCCTCAACTTCGTTGCTGGCGAAGGCAAGATTCACCGTCACCGGGGCGCCGACGCCCACTGCCTGCACCTGTGACGACTCGGACCTACCGGAGGACTTGGCCTCGATTCTGTAGGGGCCGCCGACCCGCAGACCCCGGGCCGAGTAAAGGCCGTCTGGACCCGAAAGTGTCGTCACGGTAGTGCCAGTAGGCAGGTGAGTGATGCTGACGGTAGCGCCTGCGACCGCCGAGCCGGAAGCGTCAGTAATACGCCCCCGGATGGCGCTGGTGGTTTCCTGGGCGAAGGCCGGAGCGGCCATGGCGCACATCAGGGCGGCGACCGCCGTACTGCGGGCGAGCATTCTCGTGGACATCATGGATACCCCTCCATCGGATCAATCCGGCCTGCAGCCTGCC
>JBJTFE010000040.1:0-3572 GCA_046093265.1 Phenylobacterium sp.
CCGGTGGTCCAGGCCCTGATCGCCGCCGGCGTAACGGGCGACTTCCGGGCGCCGGACCTGATGCGCCTGGGCTTCTCGCCCCTCACCCTGACCCGGGCCCGGGTTTGGGAGGCGGCGGTCCGCTTCGAGCGGGTGATGGACTCGGGCGCCTGGCGGGACCCGGTCCATTCCGAGCGGCGGAGGGTGACATGACGGCTGCGCCGAGGATGACCCGGGACGAGGCCGGGCGACGCCTGTTCGACATCTCCCAGCCCCTCCGCCCCGGCCTGCCCGTCTGGCCCGGCGATACGACCTTCGGCCTGGAGCGGACCTGGGCCCTGGACGGCGACTGCCCGGTCAATGTCTCGCGCCTGACCCTGTCGACCCACTCGGGCGCCCATGCCGACGCTCCCCTCCATTTCGATCCGGCGGGCGTCTCCATCGAGGCGGTCGACCTGGTTCCCTACCTCGGCCCCGCCCAGCTTCTCTCGGTGACGGAGGGGCCGGCGCGCATCGCGCCGGAGGAGGTCCTGCCCCGCCTCGTCCCCGGCGTCCGGCGGGTGCTCCTGCGGACCTTCGAGGCCTTTCCCCATGACGCCTGGCCGGAGGCCTTCCGCACGCCGTCCCCGGAACTCGTGGAGGCCCTGGGCGCCGCCGGCGTCCGGCTGATCGGCATGGACGGGCCGTCCCTCGACCCGCAGGAGGCCAAGCATCTGGCCAGCCACCTCGTCCTCGGCCGGTTGGGCATGGCCGTGCTGGAGGGCCTGGTCCTCGACGGCGTCCCGGACGGGGTCTGGGAGCTCATCGCCCTGCCGCTCGCCTTCGCGGGCGCCGACGCCTCGCCCGTCCGCGCCGTCCTGCGCGACCTCTGAAGGCGGCTCTCGCCCTGAGCGCCGGGCGTGCTAGGCTGGCCGCTGCACTCAGCAGGATCGGGGGGATGCGATGAAGGGACCGGCGATTTTCCTCGCCCAGTTCGCGGGGGACGAGGCGCCTTTCAACAACCTGCCCGCCCTGGGTCGCTGGGTCGCGGACATGGGCTACAAGGGCGTCCAGATCCCGACCTGGGACCGGCGGCTGTTCGACCTGAAGCTGGCCGCCGAGAGCGACGCCTACTGCGACGAGGTCAAGGGCATGCTGGCCGACCTCGGCCTGGAGGTCTCCGAGCTGTCCACCCACATGCAGGGCCAGCTGGTGGCCGTCCACCCGGCCTATGACGAGATGTTCGACGGCGGGGTCCCGTCCGCGGTGCGCGGCAATCCCAAGGCCCGCCAGGCCTGGGCGGTGGATCAGGTGCTGATGGGGGCGAAGGCCTCGCGCCGGATGGGCCTGCCCGCCAGCGTCACCTTCTCGGGCGCCCTGGCCTGGCCCTACTTCTATCCCTATCCGCAGAGGCCCGCGGGCCTCGTGGAAGAGGCCTTCGACGAGCTCGCCCGGCGCTGGCGGCCCATCCTCGACGCCTACGAGGAGGCGGGCGTGGACCTCTGCTACGAGGTGCACCCCAGCGAGGACCTGTTCGACGGGGCGACGGTGGAGATGTTCTGGGACCGGGTGGACCACCACCCCAGGGCCTGCCTGCTCTATGACCCCAGCCACTTCGTCCTGCAGCAACTGGATTACCTAGAGTACATCGATTTCTACCACGAGCGGATCCGGATGTTCCACGTCAAGGACGCCGAGTTCCGGCCCACCGGCCGCCAGGGGGTCTATTCCGGCTACCAGCCCTGGAAGGACCGCGCCGGTCGTTTCCGCTCGCTGGGCGACGGCCAGGTCGACTTCCGCGCCATCTTCTCCAAGTTCGCCCAGTATGGATACCAGGGCTGGGTGGTGCTGGAGTGGGAATGCGCCCTCAAGGCCCCGGAAGACGGCGCCCGGGAAGGCGCGCCCTTCATCCGCGACCACATCATCAACGTGACCGGCAAGAGCTTCGACGACTTCGTCGCCACCGGCGCCGACGCCGCCGCCAACCGCCGGATGCTCGGCCTTGACCGCTGATCGCCGGCTCCGCCTGGGCATGGTGGGCGGCGGGGAGGGCGCCTTCATCGGCGCCGTCCACCGCATGGCCGCCCGGCTGGACGATCGCTGGACCCTGGTCGCCGGGGCGTTTTCCTCGGATCCCGGAAGGTCGCGGGCCTTCGGCCTCGGCCTGGGGCTGGAGCCCGAACGCAGCTACGGCGACTTCGCGGAAATGGCTCGGGCCGAGGCCGCCCGCCCCGACGGGATCGACGCTGTCGCCATCGTGACCCCCAACGCCGCCCACTTCGCCCCCGCCCGGGCCTTCCTGGAGGCGGGGATCGCCGTGATCTGCGACAAGCCCCTGACCACCGGGATGCAGGAGGCCAAGGCCCTCTCGGACCTCATCGAACGCACCGGCCTGCCCTTTGTCCTGACCCACAACTACAGCGGCTATCCCATGGTCCGGCACGCCCGGGACCTGGTGGCGCGGGGCGTCCTGGGGGCGATCCGCGTGGTCCAGGCCGAGTACGCCCAGGACTGGCTGGCCCGCGACCTGCCCGGCAACCGCCAGGCCGACTGGCGCGGCGATCCGGACCGGGCCGGGCCCGGCGGCGCCCTGGGGGACATCGCCACCCACGCCTTCCACCTGGCGGCCTTCGTGACCGGCGAGACGCCTTCGGCGGTCAGCGCCGAGACTTCCCGCTTCGTCGCCGGACGGCGGCTGGACGACGACGTCCAGGTTCGCCTGCGCTGGGCCGGCGGGGCCCGCGGCCAGCTCTGGGCCAGCCAGGTGGCGATCGGCGCCGCGAACGGCCTGCGCCTGCGGGTGATCGGCGCCGACTCTTCGCTGGACTGGTCCCAGGAGGAGCCGGACTATCTGCGCTTCGCCCGGCTGGGCGAGGCTCCGCAAGTCCTGCGCCGGGCCGGGCCGGGCCTGTCCCCCGCCGCCGAGGCCGCCACGCGCCTGCCCGCCGGCCACCCCGAGGGGTATCTTGAGGGCTTCGCCCAGATCTACGCCGACGCCGCCGACCTCATCCTCGCCCACCGGGCGGGCCAGGCGCGCCCCGACCGCCTCGCCGGCCTGCCCGGGATCCGGGAAGGGGTCGAGGGCGTGGCCTTCATCACCGCCGCCGTCCGCAGCGCCGCCGCCGACGGGGCCTGGATTTCGCTTTCCGAGGAGGCCGCATGATCCGGCAGAGCTTCGCCTGGTGGTCCTTCGCCATGGACCCCGCCGCCGACCCAAGGGCCCTGCTCGCCGGGGCCGTCCAGGCCGGCGCCAAGGGGGTGGAGATGCTGCCCGACGACCTGTGGCCCGTGGCTCAGGACCTCGGCCTCTCCATCGTCACCCTCAGCGGCCACGCCCTTGAGACCGGCTTCAACGACCCCGCCCGCCACGCCGCCCTGCGCGACGAGGTGCGCCGCCGGATCGATGACGCTGCGGCCGGGGGCTGCGAGGCGGTGATCGTCTTCTCCGGCTCGCGGATCGGCGACGGCGCCGACGCCCCGGCCATCGCCGCCTGCGTGGAGGGCCTTGGGCCCGTGGTGGAGCACGCGAAGGGGGCGGGGGTGCGCCTGCTCCTCGAGCTTCTCAACAGCAAGGTCGACCATCCCGGCCACCAGTGCGACCGCACCGCCTTCGG
>JBJTFE010000041.1:0-3133 GCA_046093265.1 Phenylobacterium sp.
CGGCGATCGCAAAGCCCTGCTTGCCGCTGGAGCGGTTGGTCAGAACGCGCACCGGATCGACGGGCTCGGCGGTCGGCCCGGCGGTGACCAGCGCGCGGCGACCGGCCAGCGGTCGTGAGCCGGCCCCGGACAGGGCCTCCATTATGGCGGCGCAGATGGCGGCGGGCTCGGCCATGCGACCGGGCCCGGTCTCGCCGCAGGCCATGTCCCCCACCTCCGGGCCGACAAAGCGCACGCCGTCCGCCCGCAGGGTCGCAAGGTTCCTCCGGGTGGCGGGGTGGGTCCACATGCGCACGTTCATGGCCGGGACCATCATCACCGGCGTATCGGTGGCCAGCAGCAGGGTGGTCGCAAGGTCATTGGCCAGGCCCCCGGCGGCCCGCGCCATCAGGTCGGCGGTGGCGGGCGCCACGACGACCAGGTCCGCTGACCGGGACAGGCGGATATGCCCCATCTCGGCCTCGTCAGTCAGGGAGAACAGGTCGGTGTGGATCTTGTCCTCGCAAAGGGCCGCCAGGGACAGGGGGGTGACGAACTTCGCCCCCGCCTCGGTCAGGACGGGCCGGACGGCGATACCCCGCCCGCGCAGCAGGCGGACAAGCTCCAGACACTTATAGGCCGCAATTCCGCCGCCCACGATCAATAGCACCCGTCTGTCCGACATGGGTTCCGGCAGCCTCCAACAACGCCCCCGCCTCTTACGCCATAACGACGGGACTCGACAAACCGGACACGATGTTCCTATTCTGTTCCAGCCTGGGCGGGCGCATTGGGAGATCACCATGACCTATCGGTCCGTCCGCACACCCGCCTTCCTCCTCATCGGGACCCTGTCCCTCGCCACGGCGCTCGCCGGCTGTGAGCGGCCCTCCGCCGTCCGCGCGGATGCAGGCCCGCCTCCGGAGGGGTCGCCAGCCTATTCCGCCGCCGCCTCAGACCCCGCCCCGTCCGCCTATGCGGACCGGTCGGCGAGCGTGTCGTCGGCCCGGGCCTCGGCCCCCGCCCCCCTGCACGACGGCCGACCGCTCTGGACCTCCAGCCGGCGTGGATCGGCGGAGGAGAACGCCCGGCGCGCCTTCGCCCGGAATGGCGACAGCTTCGGCGCCAACAGCCTCGAGGCCTATGTCCGCAAGGCCCGGGCCTTCATCGACGCCCCGCCGGAAGGGGCCCAGCGCCTGACCCGGCGCAATGGCGACGTTCTGCTCTACCATCCGGCTTCCAACACCTTCGCCGTGGCCAGCCGGGAGGGAGCGCCTCGGGCCTTCTTCCATCCGGACGGGGGCGCGGCCTACTGGGCGGAGCAGAAGGCCCGGGAAAGCCAGGGCCGCACCGCGCGGGCCGGCGCCGAACGGTCCTCAGAGGGCTGAGACGGCGACCACCAGGGCCGCGAGAGCGGCGACCAGCGCCCCTGTGGCCAGTAACATGGCCGCTGAAGACCCCGGGCGCGCCAGCGCCGGGGCGGGCGGGGGCGTATCGGCCAGGGCGGACAGCCGGGACAGGACGCGCCTGGCCTGTTCGCCCAGCCGGTTCAGGCGGGCGGCGGGGGAAAGCTCCCGGGTCATCCAGCGCCGCACCACCGGATCGGCCGCCGTCCAGATGTCGAGGTCCGGCCAGATCGACCGGGCGACCCCCTCGGCGGTCATCATGGTCTTCTGCAGAAGGACGAGCTCGGGCCTCAGGTGCATGTCGAACTGACCGGTGATTTCAAACAGCTGGATCAGGACCCGGCTCATGGGAACGTCCCGGGCCGTCCGGCCGAAAATCGGCTCTCCCACGGCCCGCAGGGCCTGGGCGAAGTCGCCCACCGCGTGCCGCGCCGGGACATAGCCGGCCTCGAAGTGGACGCGGGCCACCCGCTCGTAATCGCGCTGGAGGAAGCCCCAGAGGATCTCGGCCAGGTAGCGCCGCTCCTCCGGCCCCAGGCGGCCGACGATGCCAAAGTCGACCGCCTCGATCCGGTCCGGAGCCGAGACGAAGAGATTCCCCTCGTGCAGGTCGGCGTGGAAGACGCCGTGATCCAGGGCCTGGGCCAGGAAGGCGCGGATCAGGCCCGTCGCCAGAGCCTGCCGGTCGATCCCGGGCGCCTCCAGGCTGGCGGCGTCCGACAGGGGGGTTCCCCGGGCCCACTCCAGGGTCAGAACCCGGCGTCCGACCCCCTCCCAGACCACTGCGGGAGCCGACATGTAGCCGTCCAGCGCCATGATGGCGCGAAGTTCGTCCGCGCCCGCCGCCTCCAGGCGCAGGTCCAGCTCCCGCCGGACGGACTCGATGACCGAGGCCGCCAGGGTGTGCGGCTCCAGCCGCTTCGCGTCCGGCGCAAAGCGTTCGGCGAGGCCCGCCGCCAGGCCCATGACCCGGGCGTCGGCCTCGACCCGGCGCTCGATCCCGGGTCTCAGGACCTTGACCGCCACCCTGCGGCCATCGTGCAGCCTGCCCTCATGGGCCTGGGCGAGGGAGGCGGCGGCCACGGGCGGGCCGAGGTCGGCGAAGAGGGCCTCGACCGGGCGTCCGAGGCTGGCGGCGATCTCGCGCCGCGCGACCTCGGCGGGGAAGGGATCCAGCCGGTCCTTGAGCCGGGCCAGATCCTGGGCGAACTCCGCCCCGAAGATGTCGGCCCGGGTGGACAGGAGCTGGCCCAGCTTGATGGCCACCGGACCCATACCCTCCAGGCTCCGGGCGAGACGCTCGCCAGGCCGGCCCCGTCTGGACGCCGGGCCGGCGAGAAGCCCGACGAGGCGCGACATGCGGTCCAGGGCCGGGGGGTAGAGGGGCCTGAGCTCCCGGGGCAGCAGGGCGTCGGCCCTGGCCAGGCGCCAGCCCGCCCCGACCAGCCTCGCCGCCGCCGCCAGGCCCGCCAGCACCCTCAGACCGCCCAGCCGTGGTGCAGGGCCGCAACCCCGCCGGTGAAGTTGGTGTACCCGGCCCGGCCAAAGCCCGCAGCCTCGATCATCGCCTGGAAGGTCCGCTGGTCCGGGAACCTGCGGATGCTCTCCACCAGGTACTGGTAGGAGTCCCGGTCCCCCGCGATCTTCTCGCCCATGAAGGGAATGACCCGGAAGGAATAGACGTCGTAGAGCCGCGCCAGGGCGGGCGCCGGGGGCCGCGAGAACTCCAGGCACAGGAAGCGGCCGCC
>JBJTFE010000042.1:0-16179 GCA_046093265.1 Phenylobacterium sp.
GGGCGCCGGACGCAGCGGCCAGGGCTGCGCCCGCAGCTTCGGCCTCGGGACGAAGACCGGCCAGCAGGGTCTGAAGCTCGCCCTGCCGCCGGGCGCAGCGCCTCTGGCGGACCGGGTCCAGGCGCCGGCCGCCCTCGCCGCCCGCCTCGCCCTTGTGGGCCTGGTCGACCGGCGCCACGGGGATCGCCTCGCCGTCAACCTCGCCCCCGGAGTCCGCCTGGTCTCAAGGGAAGGCGACCTCTGGCGTTGGGACGGGTTCGTTGCGAGGGCTGACGCGCCCCGGGCCGCAGCGGTGCGCATGGCGCAACGCGGACGGCTGGCCGAGCTTCAGACCCTGCTGGCCGGTCTTCGTCCCGAGGCCGAAGCTGCGGGCGCAGCCCTGGCCGCTGCGTCCGGCGCCCTTTCGGACGCCGACGCTGAGGTCCGGGAGGCCCGTCGCCGGCCTGCAGCGGCCGAGCAGGCCGTGGCCCAGGCCCGGCAGGCGCGGGAGCGTTACGACCGTGAGGCCGCCCGACGGGAGGCCCAGAAGCAGTCCCTGGAGGACCTGATCGGGCGCTTTCAGGCTGAGATGTCGGAGACCCAGGCGGCGCTCGACGCCGCTGAGGCCGAGGTGGCGTCCGCCGGACAGGCCAGCGAGGCCGCCACCCGGCTGGAGGCCGCCCGCGCCCTGACCGGCCCAGCCGTCGAGGCCGCCGCCCAGGCCCGCGCCGCCCTCGACGCCGAGCTTCGCGAGCGCGACGGACGCGCCCGCCAGCTCGAGAGGACCCGGGCCGACCGGGATGATTGGAGCCGTCGCGCAACCGCGGCCGTCCAGCGCCTGGAGCGCCTTGGGACCGAGCGATCGCAGGCCGTCGCCGCCCTGGACGCCGCCCGGGAGAAGCCCTCCACCCACGCCGACCGACTGCAGGCCCTGCTGAGCGAGCTGAGCCAGGCCGAGGCGCGCCGGGCCGCCACCTCCGACGCCCTGGCGGCCGCCGAGACCGAGCGGGCCGAGGCGACCCGGGAGGTGCGCGCTGCGGAGGCCGCCGCCTCGGAGGTGCGCGAGCGGCGGGCCGGGCTCGACGCCCGGCTCGAAGCCGCCCGAGAGCGGCTGGCGGAGATCGGCGGTCAGATCCGCGAGACCGCACGTGTCGAACCCGAGGATCTGGCGCGGTCCCTGGCGGATGAGGCGGTCGCCATCCCGACCGACGCTGGCGGCATCGAGGCGCACCTTTTCGGTCTGGAGCGCCAGCGCGAGGCCTTGGGGGCGGTGAACCTTCGGGCGGAGGGCGAAGCCCGAGAGTATGCCGAGCGCCTGGAAACGCTTTGTACGGAACAAGCCGACCTGTCGGGCGCCATCGCGCGGCTGCGGCAGGGAATCGCCGAGCTCAACGGCGAGGGGCGCGAACGTCTTCTGGTCGCCTTCGACGTCATCAACGCCCATTTTCAGGCCCTGTTCCAGGCTCTGTTCGAAGGCGGACAGGCCGAGCTGCGGCTGGTGGAATCGGACGACCCGCTGGAAGCCGGACTGGAGATCTTCGCCTGCCCCCCCGGCAAGCGTATGGCCGCCATGAGCCTGATGAGCGGCGGCGAGCAGGCGCTCACCGCCTGCGCGCTGATCTTCGCCGTCTTCCTGGCCAATCCGGCCCCGATCTGCGTGCTGGACGAGGTGGACGCCCCCCTCGACGACGCCAATGTCGACCGGTTCTGCAACATGCTGGACGAGATGCGCCGGCGCACCCGCACCCGGTTCATCGCCATCACCCACAACCCGGTCACCATGGCGCGGATGGACCGGCTGTTCGGCGTGACCATGGCCGAACGGGGGGTCTCACAGCTCGTCTCGGTGGACCTTCGGCAGGCCGAGGCCCTGGCGGCGGAGTAGCCGCACGGCGGGAATCCCCGGGGCGCCGGCCAAGGCGATGCACGGGACCCTCAAGGGCGACAAAAACGTCTTTTACTTCAATATTTTAAAAGCCTCCGGGCCAGCCTTGACGCACTGCAACCGCTTCTATAGGTTCCGGCCCGAAATCCAGCCCGGGGTCCTGGCCTCCGCCAGGGCCGTCAGACCGTGTGACCCATGCCAGGATCGGATCCTTCGAGGGAAGAGGCCCTTCGTCGTCTGGACGAGCAGGCCGCGGCCCTGGAGGCGCGAACGACGCGGGACATCCAGGATCACGGCGCTCAGGCGTCGGGCTACGGATACCGCATCATGGCCCTTCTTCTTGGCGGGGTCTTTGTCGGGGTGGGGCTCGGTGCGGCGGTCGACGTTTTGGTCGGTTCGGCGCCCTGGGGGATGATCGTCGGGGTCCTGGGGGGCTTCGTCATCTCGATCTGGATGGCCGTTCGATCGGCCAGGATTTACAGCGCCGTGGCGGCGCGGGATTGGGGTCCTCCGCGGGACCTGCCCGTTGACGCCTCGGACGTCGACGATTGAAGGAGCTCGAGGCGGCATGGCCAGCCCGATGGAACAGTTCGAAATCCACAAGGGCCTCCAGCTCCCCACCGTGGAGCTCGGCGGCATTCTCATCGACCTGTCGCTGAACAACTCGATCATGGCCATGCTGATCGCGGCGGGCCTGATCATCGCCTTCTTCGCCGTCGCCACCAGCCGTGCAGCGGTGGTTCCGGGCCGAACGCAGCTGATCGCCGAGGGCCTGTTCAGCTATATCGACGACATGGCCGAGGGGATTATCGGTCACGAGTCGCGCAAGTTCTTCCCCTATATCTTCTCGATTTTCCTGTTCGTCCTGTCGATGAACATGCTGGGAATGTTCCTGTCCTTCACCGCAACCTCGCAGTTGGCGGTGACAGTCACCCTCGCCCTGATGACCTTCGCGATCGTTCTTGTGGTGGGCTTCGCCCGGAACGGCCACAGAATGTACAAGCTCTTCGTGCCATCGGGCGTGCCCTGGTACATGCTGATCCTGGTCACCCCGATCGAGCTGATCTCCTTCTTCCTGAGGCCCGTCACCCTCGCCCTGCGTCTGTTCGGCAACATGCTGGGGGGCCACGTCGCCCTGAAGGTCTTTGCCGGCTTCATCCCCGCCCTGGCGACCTTGGGCGCAGTGGGGGTTGCGGGCGCGATCCTGCCTTTGGCGGGCGTAGTCGCCCTGACCGCCCTGGAGTTCCTCGTGGCCTTCCTTCAGGCCTTCGTCTTCGCGGTTCTGACCTGCGTCTACCTGAACGACGTGGTCAACCTCGGCGATCATCACTGATCTCCGGGTCCATCCTTCACCCCTTTCCAACACTTAAGCAGGACCAAAATCATGGAAGCGGAAGCGGCTAAGTTCATCGGCGCGGGTCTGGCGACCCTCGGCATGATCGGCGCGGGCATCGGCGTCGGTACCATCTTCGGGCACGTCCTTGCGGGCGCGACCCGTAACCCGTCGGCGGCCGGTGGTCAGTTCACCAACCTTATCCTCGGCGCCGCCCTGACCGAAGCGCTGGGCATCCTGGCCTTCGTTCTGGGCCTCCTGATCCTGTTCAGCTGACTTCAACTGATCCTGCGTCGCCCCTGTCCCGGCTCAGGCCGGGGCGGCGGTTCCGCATCCTGAGGACGTCGTAGCCAGATGGCCGCCGAAGACACCCTGACCGCCCCCGGCGCTGCGCCTGCAGCCCTGGAAGGCGCGCATGCCGGAACCGCGCCCGCCGAACACGGCGGCGGCGGCCTGCCCCAGTTCGAACTCCAGTACTGGGGCGGCCAGATCGTCTGGCTCCTGCTGATCTTCGGCGTCCTCTACGTCCTGATGTCGCGGGTCTTCATCCCGCGTCTGCGGAGGGTGAAGGACACCCGGGCCGAAACCATCACCTCCGCGGTGGCCGAGGCCCGCCGGGTCCAGGATGAAGCGGACGCCCAGGCGAGCGCCGCACGGGCCGAAATCGAACAGGCCCGGACCCGCGCCCGCGCCGTGGCGGCTGAAGCCAAGACCAAGGCGAACGCTGAGTTCGCCGCCCGCCAGGCCGAGGCCGACGCGCGCATCGCCGAGGACCTCGCCGCCGCCGAGACCCGCATCCGGACCCTTCGCGATTCGGCTATGGCCAGCGTCGGCGACATCGCGGTGGACACTGCGGGTGCGATGGTGGAGCGCCTGACCGGGACCGCGGCCTCCGCTGCAGACCTGCGGGCCGCCGCCCAGGGAGCCGCCTGATGAACCCCTTCCATATCTCGTTCGATCCAAGCAAGCCGGAAACCTGGATCGCCGCCGGCCTGCTTATCTTCCTGGGCATCGTGGTCTTCGTGGCCAAGGCGCCGCAGATGATCGCCGGCCGTCTCGACGCCCAGCGGGACGCCATCCAGAATGACCTCGACGAAGCCGCCCGGATTCGCGCCGAGGCCGAGCGCCTCCTGGCCGAGCTGAAGGCGGAACGCGCCGAAGCCGAGAAGCAGGTCCGCGACATGCTCGCGGCCGCCGAGGAACAGGCCCAGGCTTACGAAGCCGACGCCAAGGCGCGCCTGGATGAGTCCCTGGCCCGTCGCCAGCAGCTGGCCGAGCGCAAGATCGCCAACGCCGAGGCCCAGGCCGAGGCCGAGGTGCGCGCTGCAGCCGTGGATCTCGCCGCCCGAATGACCGAGCAGGTCCTCGCCGGTCGCCTGGCGAGCGCCAAGACCGATCCGCTCCTGGACCAGGCCATCCCCCTGATCGCCGAAAAGCTCGGCTGACACGCAAGCGCGCTCAGAAAGCGACGGGATTTCCGCGGCTTGATTGCTTCCGTGCGGGGCAGGCCCTCCGCGAAGCGGGGGGATGGGGCGACGGAACCGCCCTACCTCCCCCTCCGGCCCGCTGCGCGGTCCACCTCCCCCTCGAGAGGTGGAGGAATGACAACGGCTGAACTGCTCGGGCTCAGGAGACCGTGGGTTCCCGTCCCTTACGGCGACCGCGCATCTTCCGGCGAGCTCTTGCCAGGAAGCGGAACCGCCTCGGAAGGATCAGTCGCTCGACCCGCAATGTCTGCTGCCAGAAGAACGGCAGGATTTCCGGGTCTCTCCGCAGAAGACGCCGCAAAGGCCTCACAAACTTGGGGTGTCGGTTCTGAAGCCTGACGAACTCCCGTTTGGCCCGGAAGGACCCTCTCAGCACCATCATCAGCCCGACCACAGTGACGGGTAGACCAAGGGGTCCGGGCAGGGGCGCAATCAGGATGCCGGCCACCACGAGAATGAGGCCGCCGACCGTCAGGCCCGTGCGGGCGACACCGGACAGGAGGGCGCGCGCGAACGCGTCCGCTTCGCGATCAACTGATGACTTCTCCCGGGGCGCCTCAACCACAGACAACAGTTCCACTGGAAATCCTGGACTCAACGGGACCGGATTGCCCCGACAGTCCGTCAATGACCCATTCCGGGGACCGAATCATGGCGCCGTCCGCGCTGCTGCGCGGAGCCTGGCGATACAGAAGTCGGCTTACCGGTCACGCCCCCGATCCGCGCTTACGCCCGTCCTGGGGTCCCAGGGTATGAGGTCGCAGGGCCATCGCGTAAAGCCGTCGATCGCGTCCGAAGGGGCTCGCGCCCCGGTCTTGAAACGCTATTCCGCCGCGAGCGGCGCCGGCGCCACACCCGGTTCGGGCTCGCGCCAGGTCAGACGCGGCTTGCGGGCGGCCAGGGTCTCGTCCAGGCGGCGCAGAGGCGCCAGGTGCGGAGCGGAGATGAAGCGGTCCGCATCGCCGGCCAGAGCGGCCCCGGCGAGGCCCAGAAGGGCGTCGCAGAAGCGGTCGAGCTCGGCCAGGGACTCCGACTCTGTCGGCTCGATCAGCATGGCCCCGTGCACGACCAGCGGGAAATACATGGTCATGGGGTGGAAGCCCTCGTCGATCATGGCCTTGGCGAAGTCCAGGGTGGTGATCCCTGTTCCCTCCAGCCACCGGTCGTCGAACAGGGCCTCATGCATGCAGGGGCCGTCCGGGAAGGCGGCGCTCATGACGCCCGAGAGTCGGGCCTTGATGTAGTTGGCGTTCAGGACGGCGTCCTCCGCCGCCTGGCGCAGGCCGTCGGCGCCATGGCTGAGCATGTAGGCGTAGGCCCGCACGTACATGCCCATCTGACCGTGGAAGGCGGTCATGCGGCCAAGGGCCTGCGCCGCCTCGCCCTCGGCTTCCTCGACCAGCTTCAGCCCCTCCGGCCCATGGACCACCCAGGGCGTGGGCGCGAAGGGCGCAAGCGCCTCCGACAGGACCACTGGGCCGGAGCCCGGACCGCCTCCGCCGTGGGGCGTGGAGAAGGTCTTGTGCAGGTTGATGTGCATGGCGTCGACGCCCAGGTCGCCCGGCCGGACCCGGCCGACGATGGCGTTGAAGTTAGCGCCGTCGCAGTAGAAATAGGCGCCCGCCGCGTGGGTCAGCCGGGAGATCTCCAGGATGTCCCGTTCGAAGAGGCCGCAGGTGTTGGGGTTGGTGACCATGATGGCCGCCACCTCGTCGCTCAGCTTGGCGGCGAGGTCGGCGAGGTCGACCCGCCCGTCCGCCGTCTGGCCGATCTCCATCACCTCGTAGCCGACGAAGGCGGCGGTGGCCGGGTTGGTGCCGTGGGCGGAGGTGGGGGTCAGCACCAGCCGGCGCTGGGTCTGGCCGGCCGCAGCGTGGGCGGCGCGGATGGCCAGGAGGCCGCAGAGCTCCCCGTGGGCGCCGGCCTTGGGCGACAGAGCCACGGCGGGCATGCCGGTCAGGGTCTTCAGCCAGTGGGCCAGCCGGTCCATCAGGGCCAGGGCGCCCTGGACCGCCGATACCGGCGCCAGGGGATGCAGGTCCGCAAAGCCGGGCAGACGCGCCAGCTTCTCGTTGAGCCGGGGGTTGTGCTTCATGGTGCACGAGCCCAGCGGATAGAGGGCCAGGTCGATGGCGTGGTTCTTCTGACTCAGGCGGACATAGTGACGGACCGTCTCGGGCTCGGAGAGGCCCGGCAGGCGCAGGGGCTCTGCCCGGACCAGCCCGGCCAGGTCCTCGGCGCCGGCCTCGGGGGCGGGCAGGTCGACGCCGCTGCTCTCCCAGGAGTCCCGCTCAAAGATAAGCGCCTCGTCCTGCAGGAGGCCGCGGCCACCACTGAGGGAGGTAAAGCCTGCGCCGGGGGCGTCGGATGCGGGCCGGGTCGGGCGGCCGACGGAATTGAGACTCATCAGCGGGTCCTCCGGGCCAGGGCGGCGACCAGGGCGTCGATGTCGGATTGCGGCGTGGTCTCGGTGGCGGCCAGCAGCAGGACGTCGTCCAGTCCTGCGGCGGGATCCAGTCGGCTGAAGGGCACGCCCGCGAGGATCCCCTCCCCGGCCAGGTCGTCGACCAGGGAGGCGGCGGCGCCGGGAACCCGGACGGCCACCTCGTTGAAGAAGCGCGGGGTCAGGACCTCGACGCCGGGAACCGCGGCGAGGGCCCCGGCCAGGGTGCGCGCCCGCCCGTGGTTCACCTCGGCCAGCCGCCTCAGCCCCGTCCCTCCCAGCAGGGTCATGTGGATGGAAAAGGCCAGCGCGCAGAGGCCCGAGTTCGTGCAGATGTTCGAGGTCGCCTTCTCCCGCCGGATGTGCTGCTCGCGGGTCGAGAGGGTCAGGACGAAGCCCCGCCGGCCGTCGGCGTCCACGGTTTCGCCGCAGAGCCGGCCCGGCATCTGGCGCACGAACTTCTCGCGGCAGGCGAAGAGGCCGACATAGGGGCCGCCGAAGTTCAGGCCGACGCCCAGCGACTGGCCCTCGGCGACGGCGATGTCCGCGCCCATCTCGCCGGGGGACTTCAGGAGCCCCAGGGCGACAGCCTCGGTGGTCACCACCACCAGTAGGGCGCCGGCGGCGTGGGCGGCCTCGGCGACGGCGGTCACGTCGGTGACCGTCCCGAAGACATTGGGGGTCTGGACGACGACGCAGGCGGTCTCGGAGTCGATGGCCGCCAGGACATCGGCCTCGGCGTCGATGGCGGCGGGCCGGCGGACGATGTCCATGCCTTCCGCCGTCGCGATGGTGCCGGTGACGGCGGCGTAGTGCGGGTGCAGGCCGCCGGACAGCACCGCCTTGCGGCGGCGGGTCACCCGGCGGGCCATCATCACCGCCTCGGCGCAGGCCGTGGAGCCGTCATAGAGCGAGGCGTTGGCCGCCTCCATGCCGGTCAGGGCGGCGACCTGGGTCTGGAACTCGAACAGGACCTGCAGGGTGCCCTGGGCGATCTCGGGCTGGTAGGGCGTGTAGCTGGTCAGGAACTCCGACCGCTGGATGATGTGGTCCACCGTCGCCGGCACATGGTGGCGATAGGCGCCGGCGCCGCAGAAGAAGGGCCCGGCGCCCGCAGGGCGGTTGCGGCCCGCCAGGGCGGCCAGCTCGCGCTCCACCTCGATTTCGCCGGCGGCATGGGGCAGGTTCACCGGGCCGGCGAGGCGCGCCGGGCCGGGCACGTCGGCGAACAGGGCGTCGATGTCGGGGGCGCCGATCACCCCCAGCATGTGGCGGCGGTCCGCCTCGTCCAGCGGCAGGTAACGCATGGCTCAGAGGGTCTCCAGGAAGGCGTCGTAGGCGGCGCGGTCCATCAGGGCCTCATACTCGGCCCGGTCGGCGATCCGCACCCGGGCGAACCAGCCTCCGGCCTCGGGATCGGCGTTCACCGTCTCCGGCGCGCCCGCAAGGTCGGCGTTGGCCTCGACCACCTCGCCGGACAGGGGGGCGTAGACGTCCGAGGCGGCCTTGACGCTCTCGACCACCGCCATGCCCTCGCCCGCCTTCAGGGCGCGGCCCGGCTCGGGCGTCTCCACATAGACCACGTCGCCCAGCTGCTCCGCGGCGTAGGCCGTGATGCCGACGGTGGCGACGTCGCCGTCGAGGGCGACCCATTCATGATCCTTGGTGAAGCGCATGGCGGGGGTCCTTTCAGGGCCGGCGGACGTATTGGTGGGGAACGAAGGGCAGGTCGGTCGTCTCGACGGGCCAGGTGCGGCCGCGGACCACGACGCCGAGCCTCTGGCCGGGCGCGCAGAGGGCGGGCGGGGCGAAACCGATGGCGATGGGATGGCCGAGCGTAGGCGAAAAGCCGCCGGTGGTGACGACGCCGACCTCGGCGCCTGCGGCGTCCACGGTCACGGCGCCTTCCCGAGCGGGCGCGCCCTCCAGCACCTTCAGGGCGATGCGGGCGCGGGCGGGACCGCCGGCCAGCTCGGCCAGGATCCGGGCGGCGCCCGGGAAGTCGCCGCGGCGGCGTCGCGAGGGCGAGATGGCGAAGGCGAGGCCCGCCTCGACGGGACTCACGCTTGTATCGACGTCATGGCCATAGAGGGGCAGACCGGCTTCCAGCCGCAGGGAGTCCCGCGCGCCCAGGCCGATGGGCCGGACCCGGTCGTCAGCCAGCAGCAGGTCCCAGGCGCGGGCGGCCTCGGCGTCGGGAATCGAGATCTCATAGCCGTCCTCGCCGGTATAGCCCGAACGGGAGACGATGAGGTCCACGCCGCCAAAGCCCGGAAGAGCGACGCTGTCCATAAAGGCCAGGCCCGAGACGCCGGGGACATGCGCCTCCAGGACGGCGGCGGCCTGCGGCCCCTGCAGGGCAAGGAGGGCGCGGTCCGCCAGGCGCTCCAGCCGCACGCCGGCGGGAAGCCGGGCCTCCAGGAAGCGGAAGTCATCGTCCTTGCAGGCCCCGTTGACCACCAGGAAAAGGCCGCGGTCATCCGGGCGGGCCGCCATCAGGTCGTCGAGGATCCCGCCCTCGTCATTGAGCAGGACCGAGTACTTCTGTCGTCCCGGCTTCAGGACGGCGAAGTCCCCGGGGGTCACCGCCTCGAAGGCCGCCGCCCACCCCTCGCCCGTCAGCCGGGCCTGGCCCATGTGCGAGACGTCGAACAGCCCTGCGGACTCCCGGGTCCAGGCGTGTTCCTTCATCACCCCGTCGGGGTACTGGATGGGCATGTCATAGCCGGCGAACCCCGCCATGCGGGCGCCCGCGGCGAGGTGGGCCGCGTGCAGGGGCGTGCGCTTCAGTCCGGCTTCGCTCATCAGGGACTCCCGGCGACGACACGACGATCGCGCAACGGACCCGCCGCTGCGCCTCGCCCCCGCTGTCCTTGGCGCCTGAGAGATTTCAGCGGCCGGGGAAAGCCCCCGCGACGCCTTGCTCCTTCGGCGAGCGCCGGGCGGACCCGGTGCTGCTTTCCAGCGTTCCTTCGCCTTCGCGGTCCTTTTGCCTGAGCGTTTCCGGGGCGGTTGCGCCTTCGGCTCCGGGCCGGGCCCGGTCTCTCCCGCGAGAGTCCGTCGGAACCTGCGCGATGACCCCCGGGGAGTCAATGAGTCGGCCGACGCCTCCGGGATTGTCCACAACTTGCGCCAGTTCCGGGGCGGGTCTAGCAAGTTGGGAGAGCGGAGGCGCCATGACGCAGAGCCCCGAAAACGGCCCGAACCGGGCCCTGCGCCGGAGGCTCCTCGCCCTCATCGGCGTCGTCGCCTTCCTGGCGGCGGCGGGGGGTTTGGCCTGGCTCTCTCTGAAACCCCTGCCGGTGCGCACCGCCGCCACCAGCCGGGGCGAGGCGGTGGAAGCCGTCTACGCTTCGGGGGTTGTCGAGTATGTCCGCCAGGCTCGGGTGGCGCCGGTGGTGTCCGCTCCCATTGTCCGCGTCCTGGTGCAGGAGGGCGAGGCCGTCGAGGCCGGGCGCCTCCTCGCTCAGCTGGACGATGGACCGCAGATGGGAACCACCCTTCAACTCGAGGCCCAGGCGGCCCAGGCCCGGGCTGCGGAACGTCGAGTCCGTCGCCTTAATGAGGCCGGCTTCGCCGCCCCCGCCGCCCTCGAGGATGCCGTCAATCAGCTCAGGGCCGCAGAGGCGGCGGCGCAGAGCGCCCGGGCGCGGCAAGACGACTACAGGATCCGGGCCCCCTTCGCCGGACAGGTTCTCCGCCGCGAGGCCGAGCCCGGTGACCTGGCCCGCACTGGGACCCCGATGTTCGTGATCGCCGACCCCGCCGCCCTCCGGGTCACGGCCGACATCGACGAGCGTGACGTCGGCCGCCTGTCGACCGGACTGGAGGCCGTGCTCCAGTCCGACGCCTTTCCGGGTCGGACCTTCGCCGCCCAGGTGAGCGAGCTGACCCCCCAGGGCGACTCCGCCAGCAGGGTGTTCCGCGCGCGCCTGACCGTGCCCGCGGGCGCCCCGCTCCGGCCAGGCATGACCGTCGAGACCAACCTTGTCGTCGCCCGACGGGCCGGCGCCCTTCTGGCCCCGACCGAGGCGCTGTCGGATGGTCAGGTCTGGGTGATCCACAAGGGCCGGGCGTACGCGCGTCCCGTCACGACCGGCGCTCGTAGCGTGGACCGCACCGAGATTCTGAGCGGCCTGGCCTCAGGAGAAACGGTGATCCTCTCGCCCCCGTCGCGTCTGCGCGAAGGCAGCCGGGTCCAACCCGAAGCAGGTCCGGGCCGGTGAGAACGCACCTCGGGGTGCTGGTTCGGATCGCTGCAGCCCACCTCGCGGTGCGCACCCGCCAGACCGTGGTCGCTGTGGCCGGGGTCGCCGTCGGCGTCGCCTTCTTCCTGGCGGTCTCCGGAATGATGTCCGGGTCGCAAAAGGACTTCGTCGCCACCCTGGTGGACAGCGCCCCGCATGTCATCGTGCGTGATGAACAGCGGACGCCCAGCCTCCAGCCCGCCGTGCGGGCCCGGCCCGGGGCCGCGGTCTCCGTCTCCGGCATCCGGCCAAAGGAGGAGGTCCGCGGACTGAAGGACTGGCCCGCCATGCTGGCCGACAGCCGCGCCCTGCCTGGCTCCCTCGCCGCCCCCTCCCTGAACGGGGCCGTCACCCTGTCCTTCGCCGGGCGCACGGAGGCAGTCGCCCTCAGCGGCGTCGACCCGCGCATCGAAGGCCGGATGGCGAAGATTGACGTCAGCCTGGTGGGCGGCCGGCTGGAGGACCTCGAGGCCCGTCCCGACGGGATCATCATCTCCCGCCCCCTGGCCGACCGCCTGGGTGCGCGACGGGGAGACACCCTGGTGGCGACCTCCCCTGTCGGGGTGACACAGAGGATGCGGATCCTGGCCCTCATCGAGCCCGAAGCCATCCAGGGCTTCTACGCCGGGGACAACACCGCCTATGGCCTGCTGCGCACCGCCCAGGTCCTGTTCGCCAGGCCGAACATCGTCAACCAGATCCACCTGCGCCTTGCGGACCCCGCCGGGGCGGACGCCGCCGCCCGGGCCCTCGAGGCCCGCTGGGGCTACAAGTGGGAGTCCTGGCAGGAACGGTCGCGGGACATCCTGAACCTCCTGGTGGTGCGCAACGTCGTCATGTACGCCGTGATCTCGGCCATCCTGCTGGTGGCGAGCTTCGGCATCTACACTGCGGTCTCCACCAGCGTGACGGACAAGCGGCGGGACATCGCCATCCTGAGGGCCATGGGCTTCACGGACCGGGACGTGGAAGGGATCTTCCTCCTGGAGGGCCTGACCGTCGGGGTCGTCGGCGCCCTCGTCGGCTTCCTGCTGGGCGCAGCCATGCTGGAAGCCCTGTCCCGCCTGCCCCTGACCATAGAGGGCCGCCCCCTGACGCTTCCCCTGGATCGCGGCCTCCACCAGTTCGCCATCGCCGGCGCCGCGGCCCTGGGCTCCGCCCTGGTGGCGGCGTGGCTGCCGGCGCGCAAGGCGGCCAGCGTGGATCCGGTCGACATCCTGAGGGGGGCGGCGTGACCGGCGCGACGCTGCATCCGGGCGATCCGTCGCCCGTCCTGGAACTGCGGTCTGTCGACAAGATGCTTGTCGATCCCGAGCCCGCCCACCTGGTCCGCGACGTCTCCCTCGTCTTCCACCCCGGGGAGTTCACTGCGATCCTCGGGCCCTCCGGCTGCGGCAAGTCCTCTTTGCTCTACCTCATGGGCCTGCTGGACCGCCCGACCCGGGGAGAGGTCCTCTTCGGGGGTGAGGCCACCCGCGACCTCGGCGAGGGACGGAGGACCCGCCTGCGCCTGACCCGGCTGGGCTTCATCTTCCAGTTCCACTTCCTGCTCCCGGAGCTGACGGCGGAGGCCAACGTGGCCCTGCCGATGGAACGCCTGGGCTTCCTTTCCCGCAGGCAGGCCATGGCGCGGGCGCGGGACCTCCTGGATCGGCTGGGACTGGCTGGGCTGGCGGGACGGCGACCCGATCGCATGTCCGGAGGGCAGAGGCAGAGGGTGGCCATCGCCCGGGCCCTGGCGAACGATCCGGCCATCCTGCTCTGCGACGAACCCACGGGGAACCTCGACACCACCAACACGGCGGTGGTCATCGCGGAGTTCCAGCGCCTCGCGCACGAGGAGGGCCGCGCCGTCATCTGCGTGACCCACGACGCGGGCGTCGCCGAGGCGGCGGACCGGCGGATCCGCATGCTCGACGGGCGGGTGGTCAGCGACGACCAGCCCTGAGCTGCGGCGCTACATCCGTTCCGGCGCCGACAGGCCCAGCAGGTCGAGGCAGAGCTCCAGCTGGCGCAGGATCGTCCCCGCCAGGGCCAGGCGCGAGGCGCGGACCTCGCCCTCGGCCGGCAGGATCGGGCACGCCGCATAGAAGCGGGAGAAGGCCTGGGCCAGGCGGTAGGCGTGCTCGGCCAGGAGGTTCGGCGCCCGGCGCTCATAGGCCTCGGCCAGGGCGTCGTCGATGGCGTCCAGCAGCAGGGCCAGCTCGCGCTCGGCGGGGTCGGCCACATGGATCGCACCGGCCTCGATCCCCTGTTCCGCCGCCCGCCGCAGGACCGACTTGATGCGCACCGCCTGGTACAGGAGGTAGGGCCCGGTCTTGCCTTCGAAGCTGGTGAAGCGGTCGAGGTCGAAGACGTAGGAGGTGCCGCGGAAGTTCGACAGGTCGGCGAACTTCAGGGCCGCCACGGCCACCTGGTGCGCCGTGGCCTCGAAGGCCTCTTCCGGAAGCTCGGCGCCCAGGCCGGCCTCGCGCAGGCGCTCGCGGGCCCGGTCCCGGGTCATCTCGATCAGGTCGTTCAGCTTCAGCACCCCGCCCTCGCGGGTCTTGAAGGGCTTGCCGTCGGTCCCGTTCATGGTGCCGAATCCGATGTGCTCCAGCTGGCCCTCGGCGGCGTAGCCCGCGAGGACCGCGGCGCGGAACACCACCTCGAAATGGTCGGCCTGGCGCTGGTCCACAACGTAAAGAACCTGTTCCGGATCGGAGGTCCGGCGGCGGTCGAGGATGGTGGCCAGGTCGGTGGTCCCGTACATGGCCGAGCCCTCGGAGGAGACCACCAGCAGGGGGGGCAGCTCACGCTTGTCGCCCTGGCGGTTCACCCGGACGATCCGCGCACCCTGGTCATCCTCGAGCAGGCCGCGGGCCTCGAGGTCGGCGACCATCTCTGGAATCAGGGGGTCGGCGTCGCTCTCGCCCTTCCAGAGGTCGAAGTCGACGCCCAGGGCGTGGAAGTCCCGGGCCAGGGCGACCTGGGTCACCCGGGCGAAGTGCCGCCACAGGAGAAGGCAGCCGGGCCTGCGCGCCTGCAGCTCGGCGGTCAGACGGCGGGCGCGGTTGCGGTAGGTCTCATCCGTCTTCCCGAGGGCCGCGGCCTCCGGATACATCCGGTCGAGGTCGGCGAGGCTGATGCGCTGGGCGAGGCCCTCGAAGGCGGCCGCTTCGGCGTCCGGCGAGGGCTCGACGCCCGCAGCGTTCAGGTCCTCCACCAGCGACCGGATCCACGGATCGGCGTCCATGGCCGCGCCGATCAGCAGGCCCATCTGGTAGCCCCAGTCGCCGAAATGGGCGTCGCCCACCGTATCGTCGCCGCGGAACCGGTGAATGCGCTTCAGCGATTCCCCTATGATGGACGAGCGTAGGTGGCCCACATGCATGGGCTTGGCCACATTGGGTCCGCCGTAGTCGATCAGGATCCTGCGGGGCGTCGCCACAGGGTCGGCGCCCAGCCGGTCATCGGCGGCGATCTCGCCCGCGCGGCTCGAAAGGGCGGCGTCCGAGAGCCGAAGGTTGATGAATCCCGGCCCGGCGATCTCGATGGCCGAGAACTCCGGCGCGCCCTCGAGGGCCCCAGCGACCGAGGCGGCGATCTCGCGAGGGTTGCGTCCTACACGCTTGGCCGCCGCCAGGGCGCCGTTGCACTGGAAGTCCGCGAGGTCGGGCCGGTCGGACGGGGTGGCGCGGGCGAGTTCAACGGGCAGGCCAAGCGTCTCGAACGCCCGTGCGAGGCGCTGGTCGATCGCCAGTCTGAGGCTGGTCATTTCGGGGTCCGGCTACCCGAGGCGGCGGTCTGCGCGCCCGCGTCCAGGCGGAACCTCTTGCCCTGGCGGTTGAAGTCGGCCATCGCCGGGGTGACGTCAAAGCCGACCAGGACTTCGAAGTTGGAGCCGGAGGTGGTGAGGGTCGCCCGGGGGATCACGATCCCATCGATCCGCTCAACGGCGTAGAGGCGGTCCTGACCCGGCTCGAACCGGATCGGCAGATCGAAATAGACCTTGTCGATCACCATCCGGTTGCGTTGGGTGACGGCCACCCAGTACCGGTAGGTCTTGCTGTCCCCGGTCGCCTTCGGGCCGCGCCCGGCGGCGAAGAGTATGTCCATGGCCACCGTGATGGGCTCGGCGTCCTTGTAGGCGCAGCCTGCAGAGATCTTCTGGATCTCGCCCGACCAGGCGACATCAGCGGAGGCTTCCTTGCCGCCGCTGAACTCCACATATCGACCGGCGTCGTAGAGCACCTTCACGAAGGGACAGGGGCCGGCGTTGCGAAGTTGCGGCAGGGGCGCCTGGTTATCGCCGAACTCGGCGTCGCGCTGCCGCTTGCGGGCCGCCGCTTCGGCCTGCTCGTCATCGGGATTGCGGCGCGACTGGGCCAGGGCGTCCGTCGCCGGAACAGCGAAGGCGCAGGCCAGAAAGAGGGCGGCGATCAGGGAGCTCTTGCGCATCAGGTCGTCCGGAGAAGTCCCGCGCAGGAGGCGCGGCGAAGCTCCCTGATACTGAACAAAGATTACGGCTGCAACGCGGCCTGTCAGACCCTAGATAGAAGGCATGAGCGTCGATCCGGTTCCCCGCCCCGTCCTCACCGTCCGCCTGGCCGCTCCAAGGGGCTTCTGTGCAGGCGTCGACAGGGCCATACAGGTCGTCGAGGCGACCCTCGAGCGCTTCGGTGCGCCCGTCTTCGTGCGCCACGAGATCGTCCACAATCGTCACGTGGTCTCGCGTCTTCGCGACATGGGCGCGGTCTTCGTCGAGACTCTGGAGGAGTGCCCCGACGACCGACCGGTGGTCTTCTCCGCCCATGGCAGCCCGA
>JBJTFE010000043.1:0-10579 GCA_046093265.1 Phenylobacterium sp.
GGCAGGCTGATCCGCTGACCGGGGGCTCCGGCGGCCAGAAGAAACGAGCCCATGGAAGCGGCGTAACCCATGCAAAGGGTGGCTACGGGGCTGCGGATGTACTGCATGGTGTCGTAGATCGCGAGGCCTGATGACACCACCCCGCCCGGCGAGTTGATGTACATCTGGATCTCCTTCTTGGGGCTCTCAGCCTCAAGGTAGAGCAGCTGGGCGCAGACCAGAGCGGCCATGCCGTCCTCGACGGGACCGGACACGAAGATCACCCGCTCTTTCAGGAGGCGGGAGAAGATGTCGAAGGCGCGCTCTCCACGGCTGGTCTGCTCGACCACCATGGGGACAAGGTTGAGGGCGGTCGTCACCATATCCGGCATTGGGGTGCACCTTAAGGCTGAAGCGGCGACTCCTCCGCGGAGACGCTCTCCTTCGATATCGCGTTTCGGCAGGGGCATGGCAAGGCCGCGCCCCGGATTGATCCGGCTTAGGCCTTGTAGGTCTCCGGCATGTCATCTTCCTTCAGAAGGTCCTCTTTGGAGACTTTCTCGTCCTCGACCTTCGCCTTGGAGACGATCAGGTCGACGACCTTTTCCTCGAAGATCGGCGCCCGAAGCTGGGCCTGGGCGGAGGGGTTCTGGCGGAAGAAGTCAAAGATCTGCTGGGCCTGCGGGCCAGAGCGCATCGCCTCTGTGCGCATGGCCTCGGCCAGTTCCTGCTCAGTGACCTGGACGTTGTTCACCCGGCCGATCTCGGCGAGGACGAGACCCAGACGCACCCGCCGCTGAGCGATCTTGCGATACTCGGCCTCGAGCTGCTCGTCGGTCTTGCCGGCGTCCTCGGGGGGCAGGTTGCCGGCCGCCTTGTCCTGCTGGACCTGCTCCCAGATCTGCGAGAACTCGGCTTCGACCATACGGGGCGGAAGCGGGAAGTCGTGCTTCTCGTCCAGGATATCGAGCAAGGCGCGCTTCAGCTTGAAGCGCGTGGCGCTGGAGAACTGCGACTGCAGGTTCGACCGCAGAAGCTCCTTCAGCTTTCCGAGATCCTCGATGCCCAGCCGCTGGGCGAGCTCATCGTCGATCTTGCTGGCCTTGGGGGCGCGGACTTCCTTCACTGTGACGGTGAACTCGGCGTCCTTCCCGGCCAGGTGCGCGGCCTGGTACTCGGCGGGGAAGGTCACCTTGACCAGCACCTCGTCCTCCGGCTTGGCGCCGACCAGCTGCTCCTCGAAGCCAGGGATGAACTGGCCCGACCCGAGGGTCAAAGTCGCGTCCTCGGCGGAGCCCCCCTCGAAGACCTCGCCCGCCACGCGGCCGACGAAATCGATCAGGAGCTGGTCGCCCTCCTTGGCCTTGGTGGTCTTGCCCTTGCGGGGCTCGTAGGTCTTGGAGGACTCCGCCAGCTCGGCGACGGCTTCGTCCACCTCCTTGTCGGTCGGCTCGTAGACCGGGCGCTTCAGGGAAATACCGGAGAAGTCGACGGGCTCGAACTCGGGGATCACCTCGAGAGCGATCTCATAAGACAGGTCCGCCTTGCCCTCGACCACCTGCTGAATGTCGCCCTCGGGGCGCAGGTCCGGCTCGCCGGCGGGTCGGAGGTTGTTGTCCGACAGCACCTTCTGGGTGGTTTCGGTGATGGTCTGCTCGACCACCTCGCTCATCAAGGACCGGCCGAACATCTTGCGGACGTGGCCGGCCGGCACCTTCCCGGGACGGAAACCCTTGAGATTGAGGGTGGGCGTAATCTCGGCGATCCGGGCCTCGACCTTCTCCGCCAGGAGGGCGGACGGCACGGTCACGCCATACACACGGCTCAGACCTTCAACGGATTTCTCAACGATCTGCATCGACATTCAAGCCACCGGATCCACCGCGCGCTGCGCAGGCCAGATCCGCCTTCTTCCGGAAAAACGGACGCCGCCGACAGCCGGCGGCGAGGGGGCGACCTTATGTCATGCGACCGGCCGCGGGCCAAGAGCAAAGCCGCCCTGCGCCGCTCGCGGCGCTCGGAAATCCGCTCGCGCCTGGACGGATCGAGACTTCCGGCGCGCACCGGCCTCGGATATCAACTTGCCTTCCTCCCCCGGATGGCCAGGCGAGGATTTCGGGAGGCGTCGGTGATGGATGAACCTGTTCGACCGCTCGGGGAGCCCCCCTTCCCCGGCATGGCCTGGGCGCCCGGCGGCGTCTTCACCATGGGATCGGACCGCCATTACCCTGAAGAGCGACCGGCGAGAGCGGTGCGGGTCGACGGGTTCTGGATGGACCTGACGCCCGTCACGAACCGTCAGTTCGATGTTTTCGTCCGCCAGACCGGCCATGTGACGACGGCGGAAATCGCACCAAGAGCCGAGGACTATCCCGGTGCAGACCCGAAGATGCTCCGGGCGGCTTCCCTGGTCTTCACGCCTCCGCACGGGCCGGTCCCGCTGAACGATGTCTCAGCCTGGTGGACCTGGAGCTTCGGGGCGAACTGGCGCCGTCCCCGGGGCCCAAACAGTTCCCTTCAGGGACTGGAAGACCACCCCGTGGTCCATGTCTCCTTGCATGATGCGGCCGCCTACGCCGCCTGGGCCGGCAAGGCCCTGCCCACCGAGGCGGAATGGGAGTTCGCCGCATGGGGCGGACGCCCCGCCGAAACCGAGTTCGCCTGGGGAACAGAACTGGCTCCTGGAGGGCGGCACATGGCCAACACCTTCCAGGGCGCCTTCCCCCACGCCAACACCTGCGAGGATGGTTTCCGCTGGACCTCACCGGTCGGCAGCTTTCCTGCGAACGACTATGGCCTCCTCGACATGATCGGCAATGTCTGGGAGTGGACGGCGGACTGGTACGCCGAAAATCCGGGCCAGGAGCCGAAAAGCCCCTGCTGCGTGACGGAAAACCCGCTCGGGGGCCGGGAGACCGACAGCTTCGACCCCGCCCTCCCCGACATCCGGATCCCGCGGAAGGTCCTGAAGGGCGGCTCGCACATGTGCGCCCCGGCCTACTGCCGCCGCTATCGCCCGGCTGCCCGCCACGCCCAGTCCATCGACACCTCGATGAGCCATCTGGGATTCCGCTGCATCGTTCGCCAGAAGGATTGAACCCAGGCTGCCGCTTGTCTCCGAGCTCCCGCCGCCATAGGACGACCGCACGCCGCCCTCCTGGCGAAACTGGTAGACGCGCGGGATTTAGGTTCCCGTGCCGCAAGGCGTGCCGGTTCGAGTCCGGCGGAGGGCACCAGCCTTTACTGGCGGGCGTAGAGGTCGGAGAGCACCTGAGGTGCGAGGTCGGGCAGGTCTTCCGAAATCAAGCCGGGCCCGAACCGTTCCGCCGCCTCGGCGTGGATCCAGGCGCCGGCGCACGCAGCATCAAATCCGTTGGCGCCCTGGGCGAGGAGGCCTCCGATCAAACCGGCCAGGACATCCCCAGAACCGGCCGTCGCAAGCCAGGGCGGCGCATTGAGGCTGACGGCGGCCCGGCCGTCCGGGTGTGCGACGACCGTGTCGCCTCCTTTCAGGAGGACGACGGCGCCCGCCGTGCGGGCCGCCTCCCGGGCTGCGGAGATCCGGTTCTGCGAAATGGCCAGCAAGCCTGGAAACAGGCGCACGAATTCCCCTTCATGGGGGGTGAGGACATCATCGAGGTCCATCAGGGCGAAGAGTTCAGCCGGGGCGGTCCGGAACACGCTGATCGCGTCGGCGTCAATCACCAGGGCGGCGCCCGTCCGGCCCAGGGCCAGCACCTTGTCGCGGGTGGCGTCATCGATACCGGCGGCGGGTCCGACGACAACAGCGTCCATGTCCGCGCAGGCCTGTCCGACCTCCTCGGCGGAGTCGGCCGCCTGCAGCATGACGGCCTCGAGATGAGCGGCGTTCACCGGCAGGGCGTCTCGTGGAGAGACAAGGGTCACGACACCGGCGCCAATCCTCAACCCCGATCGCGCCGCAAGGCGCGAGGCGCCGGTGCGCCAGGGGCCGCCGCTGATGACACCCAGCCGGCCCCGGCTATGTTTGTGACCAGACGCCTGCGGCCAGGGGAACCGCTCAAGCCAGAGGTCGGGATCGTTTTCGAACAATTGGGAGGACGCCTGACCGAGACCGATGTCGGCGACGACCACCTCGCCGCAGAACTCCCGGCCGGGCAGGAGCGCATGGGCGGGCTTTCGGGCGTGGAAGGTCACCGTCAAGGCGGCCGACAGCGCTGCGCCCCCCGCGGGACGACCGGTGTCTCCAGACAGCCCGCTGGGAAGATCGACGGCCACGACCTGCGGGGCCCGTGCAGACAAGGCCTCCAGGCGGCGTACAACGCCAGACTCCAGGGGCCTGTTCAATCCGGCGCCGAAAAGGGCGTCGACGATCAGGGACTCCTGGCCCCCTCCGCCCCAGTCGGCGATCGGACCGGACCAACCCGCCCTGGCTTCCCGGGAAGCCTCTGTAGCGGGAGGGGACAGGGCTTCCACGGTCACGGGCCAGCCGTGGGCGGCCAGCTCTGTCGCGGCCACATAGCCGTCTCCCCCATTGTCGCCGGGTCCGCACAGGACAAGCACTGGCTGGCGCTCAAACCGGGCCTCGACCGCCCTGGCCACGGCGCGGCCCGCCCTCTGCATGAGCACCGTTGTCGGGGTTCCGGACGCGACTGCAGCCTTGTCCGCCCGGGCCATTTCAGCGACGGTCAGGATGGAGCGGGGCGCCATGCCTAGAGAACGCCCGTCGAGGCCTCGCGCCCGGCCTCCACCAGGGCCAGTTCCTGGCCGTCCGTCGCAAGCGTGGTGACGGAGGCGTGGTCCGGCCGGAACACCAGGACGCGGTCGTCATCGGCCAGCAGGGACATGACGGCGTTGATCGCGACATAGTGGCTGAACACTGCGGTCCGGCCGCGGGCGAGCAGGGAGCTGGCGGCGCGGCGGCGCCAGTCCTCATAGTCGAGGTCACCCTGGATTTCGGACCAGCGCCCCTGGAAAGCCTCGCGCAGCCAGCCGGGGCGCGCTTCTGCCGTCAGGGCGGCCGGGGTCGGGATCTCGCCGACGCCCGGGTCGATCTCGACCTCGACGCCCAGGGCCTGGGCGGTCGGCGCGGCGGTCTCGCGGCAGCGGCGCAGGGGGGAGCTGACCACGCGCAGCGGCCTCTGGTCCTCAGGCAGGGACAACAGATGTTCCCTGGCGGCCTCCGCCTGGGCTAGCCCGACCTCATCGAGGCCAGGATCCTCGTCGGCCTCGCCCCAGACGGCGGCGGGCTTGCCGTGGCGGATCAGGAAGAGCTGCTGCATGGTCTAATCCAGGGTGAAGAGGTTGCGACGGTCGTCCTCGGAGCGGGCGACGATTCCGGTGCGGCCTACGCCCTCCCGGGCCTCGAGGGAGGCCAGGGCCTCCGTCTCGCTCCCCGGAATGATGGCGGCGAAGCGGCGGTCGGCCATATCTCGGGCGACGATTATCCCCATCCGAAAGCCGTCCCGGTCGTGAATCACTGTGTAGGTCTCCACCTTGCCCCGCCCAGACGGCCGTTCGACGACCGCGGGACGCGGCAGGGCGTCGATCTGCGCCTGGAGGACCGCAGGATCCTCTCGTCGGAAGGGCGCGGCGGGCCGCCGGGTCGAGTAGATTCCCGTCGACTGCTTGGTCAGGTACCAGCCGTTGGCCGTGCAGAGCCCGAAGGTCCCCGGCGCCTGCCGAAGCTTCTGCATCATCGCGACCACCCCATGCATGGCGTAGTTGTTTCCCGGACCGCCCGCATACGGCAGGCCGCCGGTGACCGTGAAGCCGCGGGGATCGTCGAGGGCCAGGCCCAGGGACTCCGCGCCCACCTGCACGGCCGAGGGGAAGCAGGAGTAGAGGTCGAAGGCGGCGATATCATCAATGCCGATCCCCGCCATCTCCAGGGCCCGCTCACCGGTCAGGCGCATGGCCGGGCTGGAATGAAAGTCCTGACGGTCGATCGGGTTCCAGATGTCATTGGCGTCGGCGCAGCCGTGCAGGAAGACAAGGCGGTCTTCGGCAACGCCCAGTTCCCGCGCCCGGGCGAGGCTGGTCATCAGGACCCCGGCGGACTGGTCCACGTCCATGATGGCGTTCAGGAACTTGGGATACGGAAAGCCGATCATCCGGTTCGCCGGAGTCACCGTGACCAGTTCCTCAGCGCTCCGCTCGACCGGGAACCAGGCCTCCGGATTGTCCACCGCCACCCGGGTGAAGGGCGCAAAGAGCTCCCCGAGGCGCCTCTGGTGGTCCGGGATCGACCGGCCGTCCCGGGCGCGCAGGGCGTTCTCGAACAGGGGATAGATGTTGATCGGTCGGTCCATGCCGTGGACCACCTCGTAGGGGCTCACGCCCGGCCGTCCGTCACCGATCCATTCGGGCGGCGGAAGGTCCTCGGCGTCGTCCCAGTCGTCGAACCCCAGGCCCCGGGTCAGACGCTTGACGCCGGAACCGAGGAACTCGGCGCCGACCACCAGCACCTGACGGTTTCGTCCCTCGGCGATACGCTGCGCGGCGACATTGATGGCGTACTGGGAGCTGTTGCCGCCTGCCCGGGTATAGACGTTCCAGGCCGGAGAAGCGCCAAGGCGCCGGGACAGGGTCAGGGGCGGGTTGGAGGAATGCGGAATGACCCGCCGCTCACCGGGCGCGTCAATCGCGAAACTGATCATCGCCAGCCCGTCGATACCCGCCAGAGCGTCGGTCCCGAGGCCGGCGTCGAGGGCCGCCCTTTCCGCCGCGATCTTGAGCAGGCCGGTCGGCGAAGGGGACGCGCCGGGATCGCTGCGCCAGGTGAACTGGCCGCCGCCGACCAGCACCGGTGTTGTTTCGTCGCTCACCCGCACCCTCCCAGACGTCCGGAAAGCGATCCTAGGCCACAAGATGAGGCTCTCAAGGAGATTTCAAGGTCAGCAAGCGTTTGACCGAAAAGTGGGCGCTAGCTGCATTTTTTTTGGGCGCCTGATCGCTTTCGGGCGCCTAGGGCGAGGGGTGGACCCGCGAGAACTTGAACACGCGACGCGCCTGGGTCACCTGCCCGCATGTCGCCGGGCGCGGTCCCGGCCCCGGAGTCGTCGGATGAAAAAGATCGAAGCGGTCATCAAGCCCTTCAAACTCGACGAGGTGAAGGAAGCGCTGCAGGAGCTCGGCCTCCAGGGCATGACCGTGTTGGAGGCCAAGGGATATGGCCGCCAGAAAGGGCACACCGAACTCTACCGCGGGGCCGAGTACGTCGTGGACTTCCTGCCGAAGATCAAGATCGAGGTCGTGCTTCCCGATGATCAGCTCGAGCAGGCGCTCGAAGCCATCGTCGGAGCGGCCAGGACGGGCCGGATCGGTGACGGGAAGATCTTCGTTTCGGAGGTGCTGGACGTTCTGCGCATCCGGACAGGCGAAACGGGAGACGCCGCCGTCTAACCGGTGGTCAATTTCATCAAGAAGGGGAACATCATGGCCACGGCCAAGGACATTCTGGACCAGATCAAGGAAAAGGACGTCAAGTACGTTGACGTCCGCTTCACCGACATCCGCGGCAAGCTGCAGCATGTCACCTTTGATATCGACCTGGTGGACGACGATTTCCTGACCGACGGAACCATGTTCGACGGCTCATCGATCGCCGGCTGGAAGGCGATCAACGAAAGCGACATGAAGCTGCGTCCGGACCTGGACACAGCCATCATCGACCCCTTCTACCAGCAGACCACGCTGGCCCTGATGTGCGACGTGGTGAACCCCGACACGGGCCTGCCCTACAACCGCGACCCGCGGTCGATCTCCAAGGCGGCGCTGAACTACCTGAAGTCGGCCGGCATCGGCGACACCGCCTTCTTCGGCCCGGAGGCCGAGTTCTTCATCTTCGACGATGTTCGGTGGTCCACCGCCCCGCACAACACTGGCTACTCGTTCGACTCTTCGGAACTGCCGGTCAATTCGGCCCGCGAGTACCCCGAAGGCAACATGGGCCATCGTCCCGGCCCTAAGGGGGGCTACTTCCCGGTCAACCCCGTGGACTCCGCCCAGGACCTGCGCGGCGAGATGCTGGCGGTGATGGGAGAACTGGGCATGAAGCCCGAGAAGCACCACCACGAGGTGGCGCCCGCCCAGCATGAGCTCGGCCTGAAATTCGACACCCTGGTGGTGATGGCCGACCGGATGCAGCTCTACAAGTACGTGATCCACAACGTGGCGGCGGCCTACGGCAAGACGGCCACCTTCATGGCCAAGCCGATGTTCGCCGACAACGGCTCGGGCATGCACGTGCACCAGTCGATCTGGGGCGCCGGCAAGCCGCTCTTCGCGGGCGACAAGTACGCCGGCCTCTCGCAGATGTGCCTCTGGTACATCGGCGGCATCATCAAGCACGCCAAGGCCATCAACGCCTTCTCGAACTCGACCACCAACTCGTACAAGCGCCTGGTGCCGGGCTACGAAGCTCCGGTGAAGCTGGCCTACTCGGCCCGCAACCGCTCGGCCTCCATCCGCATCCCGCACGTCGACAGCCCGAAGGCCAAGCGCCTCGAGGCCCGCTTCCCGGACCCGATGGGCAACCCGTACCTGACCTTCACCGCCCTGCTGATGGCCGGCCTCGACGGCATCATCAACCAGATCGACCCCGGCGGCCCGCAGGACAAGAACCTCTACGATCTGCCCCCGCGCGAGCAGAAGAAGGTCCCGGAGGTCTGCGGCTCCCTGCGCGAGGCCCTCGAAAACCTCGACAAGGACCGCGCCTTCCTCAAGGCCGGCGGCGTGATGGACGACGACTTCATCGACTCCTACATCGAGCTGAAGATGGAAGAGGTCATGCGCCTACAGCTCCATCCGCACCCGGTCGAGTTCGACATGTACTACAAATGCTGAGGCCAGCGATCCGTCGCTGAGCAGGCAGGGGCCGCCGGAGGGATCCGGCGGCCCTTTTCCTTGCGCGGCGGCGCGCGGCGAATCGCGGCAAACGAAGGCCATGTCCGGGCCCCCACCCCAAGCCTCGCTCTTCGACGACCCCCAGCCGGAACCCAGGCCGGGCGGCGTGGCGGAGCCTGCGCACGCTCCGGCTGAGGCCCCCTCCCCGCCCGCCGGGAAGAGCGGCGGCTACTCCGCCAAGGACATCGAGGTCCTGGAAGGCCTGGAGCCGGTGCGCAAGCGGCCCGGCATGTACATCGGCGGCACCGACGAACGTGCCCTCCACCACCTCTTCGCCGAGGTGCTGGACAACGCCATGGACGAGGCCGTCGCAGGCCACGCCAAAGTGATCGAGGTCCGTCTCGACGCGGACGGGACCCTGACCGTCCGCGACGACGGCCGCGGCATCCCGGTCGACCCCCACCCCAAGCACCCCGGCAAGTCGGCGCTGGAGGTCATCATGACCGTCCTGCACTCCGGCGGAAAATTCTCCGGCAAGGCCTATGAGACCTCCGGAGGCCTGCACGGCGTGGGCGTGTCGGTGGTCAACGCCCTCTCCGAACGCCTGGAGGTGACAGCCTTCAAGGACGGCTTCGAATGGCGCCAGGCCTTCAGCAGGGGCAAGCCGCTGAGCGGACTGGAAAAGCTGGGTCCGACCCGCAAGCACGGAACGGTCATCACCTTCCGGCCCGATCCGGTTATCTTCGGCGACGCCGCCGCTTTCCGCCCTGCCCGCCTCTACCGGATGGCGCGGTCCAAGGCCTATCTGTTCGGCGGCGTCGAGATCCGCTGGGCCTGTGATCCGGCCCTCATCCACGACCAGACCCCGGCCGAAGCCGTCCTGCGCTTCCCCAACGGCCTCGCCGACTACCTGGCCGAGCGGGTCCGCGAGGTCGAAACCGTCACGCCTGAGCCCTTCACTGGCCGCTTCGAGCGCAAGGGCGATCCGGGCAAGGTCGAATGGGCGGTGGCCTGGACCGGGGCCGGCTTCGGCGAGGCCGACGGATTCCTACAGTCCTACTGCAATACGGTGCCCACCCCGGAGGGCGGGACCCACGAGGCCGGGTTCCGCGCCGCCCTGACGCGGGGCTTGAAAGCCTACGCCGAACTGGTGGGCGAAAAGCGGGCCGGCCTCCTGACCGCAGAGGACGTGGTGGCTCAGGCCGGCGGCCTCGTGAGTGTCTTCATCGCCAACCCCGAGTTCCAGGGCCAGACCAAGGAGCGCCTGTCCTCGACCGAGGCGCAGCGCCTGGTGGAGGCCGCCCTGCGCGATCCCTTCGACCACTGGCTGGCCGCCCAGCCCAAGGCGGCGCGCGCCCTGCTCGACTTCGTGATCCAGCGCGCCGAGGAAAGGCTGAAACGCCGGCGCGAAAAGGAGGTCTCGCGCGCTTCGGCGACCCGCAAGCTTCGCCTGCCGGGCAAGCTCGCCGACTGCTCGGGCGCCTCGGCCGAAGGGTCCGAAATCTTCATCGTCGAGGGCGACAGCGCCGGCGGCTCGGCCAAGCAGGCCCGGGACCGCCGCACCCAGGCCATCCTGCCCCTGCGCGGCAAGATCCTGAACGTGGCCTCGGCCACCACCGACAAGCTGGATCAGAACAAGGAGCTCTCCGACCTCATGCTGGCCCTGGGCGTCCAGGGCGGAACCCGGTTCCGTGAAGAGGACCTGCGTTACGAGCGGGTGGTCATCATGACCGACGCCGACGTCGACGGGGCCCACATCGCCAGCCTGCTGATC
>JBJTFE010000044.1:0-4834 GCA_046093265.1 Phenylobacterium sp.
GCCTTGCGGGCCAGAGCCCGCTCACGGAGATCCATGGAATACGCAGCTGTCATCACCGCCGGCCTCCTACCCGGCAGACAGGATGAATCAGATCACCGCTGATTTGAGACTCCAGATTCCGCCAAATCGCGGTCCGCTCTAGCGGCCGGTGAAGTCGGCGGGGCGTTTCTCGAGGAAGGAGACCATGCCCTCGCGGAAGTCGCGGGTGCGCATCAGCTGCAGAAACTGCAGGTAGACGTGGTGCACATGGTCGTTGAAGGTCTCGTTCAGGCCCATCCGCATCAGGCGCTTGGCGGATTGCACCGCCAGGGGCGCGTTGTCGGCGATCTCGCGGGCCATGGCGCGGGCGGCGGCGGGAAGCTCGTCGTCCGCCACGACGGCGTTGGCCAGGCCCAGCTCAAGCGACTCGTCCGCCGACAGGGTGCGGCCGGTGAAGATGAGCTCGGCGGCCTTCGCCCAGCCCAGCAGGCGGGGCAGGATCCAGGTGCCGCCGGATTCCGGGACGATGCCCCGGCGCACGAAGGCGGCGGCCATCTTGGCGCTGCGGGCCATGATGCGGATGTCGCAGCCCATGGCGGTGTCCATGCCGTAGCCGGCGGCCGAGCCGTTGAGGGCGCAGATGGTCGGCTTGTCCATGGCGAAGAGGACGGTGGGCGGGGTGTTCCGGAGGTCGAGGTTGACCGACACGTTCTGGCTGGACGGATCGGAGCCGATGCCCGTGCCGATGGTGGCGCCCACCAGGTCGAGGCCGGCGCAGAAGGCCTTGCCCGTGCCCGTCAGGATGACTACGCGGACCTCGGGGTCCTCGTTCGCCTGGACCAGCAGGGCCGTCAGCTGGTTCAGCATGGGGCCGGAGATGGTGTTGAGCCGCTCGGGGCGGTTGAGGGTGAGGGTCGCGATCCCCTCGGACACCTCGTAGAGGACCTCGTCGGTCCTCTCCTGGGTCGTGGCCATGGTTTCCTCCTGGGTTCTGTTGTTCAGCGGACCTTCACCGACACATAGGACGGCTGGTCGATGGCGATCTGGTCCTCAATGCCGGCCTTGAGGGCGGCGAGGAGACCGGGGGTGGAGACGTCCATCTCGCCGGTGCGCAGGCGTGCGCAGAGCTCGGCGTTCAGGGCCTTCAGGTCGCCCTCCATCCCCAGCAGGGGCGAGAGGCGCGCTATGGCGGCGGCCTCGGCGGCGGGGCCCTGGACCAGTTCGCGCTTGACGGCGTTCAGGGCGTTCACCGCCACGCGGGCCAGGAAGGCGTCGCGGGGATTGAGCTGGGGGCGGATGGACTCCACCCAGCCGGCCACCGCCTCGATCAGTTCGTCCGCCCGGGGATGCGCGATCACAGGCCCGCCTCCAGAAGGTTCACCAGGTCGATCTCCGTCTCGGAGACCCGGCGCCCGATCATCGGCCGCTCCACCGAGTTTGTCGCCCCCGTCGCGTAGCTGGAATACATCATCAGGCACATGATGCCCCACTTGAGGGAACCGAGGGCCTGCCAGAACAGGACCCGGGACAGGGGAATCTCGACCCCGCCGGCCTCCATGTAGCCCTCCAGCAGGTCCTGGTACTCGCCGAAGCCGCCCACCGGCCGGTCGGCGCGGCCGAAGCGCCAGGAGTTGACGCACAGCCACCCCAGGTCCTCGGCGGGGTCGCCCACATGGGCCAGCTCCCAGTCGAGGACGGCGACAACCCCGTGGTCCGGATCAAACATCATGTTCCCATTCCGGAAGTCGCCATGCAGGACGACGTTGGGCGTGGGCGGCGGCAGGTTCCGCCGCATGTGCTGGATCGCCATTTCGAGGATCGGCCGCTCGGCGCCGGAGGACCGGTAAATGGCCTCGTAGCGGTCCAGTTCGCCCAGGGCGTCGGCGGTGGCCAGGGGCGCGGCGCTTGCGGGAATGGTGTGGATGCGGGCGAGGACCTGGCCGCACTGCCGGGCGAGATGGGGCCGCACTGCATCGAAGCGAGGGTCGGCGACGATCTTCCGCCCCAGAGTCTCGCCGGCGACGAAGCCGGTGATATGCCCCTCGCCCAGGCCGTCCTCGGGCTCGCAGAGGCGGACCAGGGGCGCGACCGGCGCGCCGGCGTGCTCCGCGGCGCGGATGAGCGCCGCCTCGGCGGCCATGGTCACCGACCGGGAGGCCTCGGGGTCGGCGGGAATCGCCCGCCGCCGGAGGATCAGCGGCCGGGGTTCGCCGCCGCCGACGACGGTGAAGGCCCAGGTCTCCATGCTCGCCCCACCCGTCAGCCTCTGGGCCTTCTCGACGGCGGTTCCCCCCAACTTCGGCGCCAGGGCGTTGAGGGCGGCGGGAATATCGACTTCCATGACGTAGCGGCGCCTCAGCAGAGTTGTGGACTTGACGATCTGCCCGCCCGAGGGTGGGCTTGTAAATCGTGAACATCAATGGAAACGGCGCAAGACCGGCTGACCCAAGGGAAACGTCATGGACTTCAACCTTCCCCCCGAACTCGTTGCTTATCTTGCGGAACTCGATGAGTTCATCGAGCGCGTGATCAAGCCGCTCGAGCGCAAGGACGACAACATCCGCTTCTTCGACCACCGCCGGGAATGGGCGCGGACCGACTGGGACCGCGGCGGCCTGCCCCGGCACGAGTGGGAGGACCTGCTGGGCCAGGCCCGGAAGCTGGCCGACGAGGCCGGTCACCTGCGCTTCGCCTGGCCCACGGAAATGGGCGGCAAGGGCGGGTCGAACCTGGCTATGGCGGTGATCCGCGAGCACCTGGCCGCCAAGGGCTTGGGCCTGCACAACGACCTCCAGAACGAGCACTCGATCGTCGGGAACAACCCCTTCATCCTGATGTTCAAGGAGTTCGCGACCAACGCCCAGTACGACACGTACGCCGACCTCCTGCTGAACGGGAAGATGCGCACCATCTTCGGCCTGACCGAGCCCCTGCACGGCTCGGACGCGACCCACATGGAGACGCGCGCCGTCCCCCAGGAGAAGGATGGCAAGCCGGGCTGGCTGATCAATGGCGAGAAGATGTGGTCGACGGGCATGCACGTGGCCACCCACTGCATGGTCTTCGCCCGGACCAGCGGCAATGACGGCGACGCCACCGGCATCACCTGCTTCATCGTGCCGGCCGACGCCCCCGGCGTGAAGGTCGAGGAGTACCTCTGGACCTTCAACATGCCCACGGACCATCCGCGGGTCAGCTTCACCAACGTCTGGATTCCGGAGGACAGCTACTGGGGCGTCATCGACCGCGGCCTGGGCCTCGGCCAGAGCTTCGTGCACCAGAACCGCATCCGCCAGGCGGCGTCCTCGCTCGGCGCGGCGGTGTACTGCATCGAGGAGAGCGTCAAGTACGCCCGGATGCGCAAGCCCTTCGGCAAGCCCCTCTCCGACAACCAGGCCATCCAGTGGCCGCTCGTCGAACTGGCGACCCAGGCCGAAATGCTGCGGCTGCTGATCCGCAAGACCGCCTGGCAGATGGACCAGATGGAGCACAAGGCCGTCGAGCGCGAGCTCTCGGACAAGGTCTCCATGTGCAACTACTGGGGCAACCGCCTGGTTTGCGAGGCCGCCGACCGGGCCATGCAGGTGCACGGCGGCATCGGCTATTCGCGCCACAAGCCCTTCGAGCACATCTACCGGCACCACCGCCGCTACCGGATCACCGAGGGCTCGGAAGAGATCCAGATGCGCAAGGTGGCGGCCTTCCTGTTCGGCTACATGGGCCCGCGCCGGAAGGAATTCGCCGACCTGACCTGGGACGACGTCGACTACCGCAACCAGAGGTAGGCGGCGGAAACTCTGCAGACCCCCTCCGACCCGCATTCGCGGGCCACCTCCCCCTGAAAGGTGGAGGAATTACAAGGGCTTAATTGCTCCCCATCAGGGGGAGCTCCCCGCGAAGCGGGGTGAGGGGGTGCAACGACCTCTCCGAACACCCCCTCCGGCCCGCTGCGCGGCCCACCTCCCCCTCAAGAGGTGGAGGAATTGTGGTGTCGGGCGCCGTACAGCCTGTCGAAGACCGGCGGCAGGCTGTCGGGAAGGCCCAGCAGCGGGCCTGAGGACAGGAGGAGCACGGCCTCGTCTCCCCTCAGGGCCGACAGGGCCTCGTGCGCCTCTACGGCCGTCAGGGTGGGCCGGGCATCGACGCCGGCCGCCCGGGCCCGATCGACGATCTCGTCCAGGGTCGACTGGTGGTGGCTCTCCGCGCCATGGCCCGGCGGTGGCAGGATCAGCACCCTGTCGGCGCCCTCGAACACCGTGTCGTACCAGTCCAGGGCGTCCCGCGAGCGCCAGGAGAAGGTGTGGGGCTCGAAGACGACGATGAGGGGCCGGTCGGGGAAGTGCAGGCGCATCGCCTCGATGGCCGAGCGCGCCTTCTCCCAGGAGGACCCGAAGCCCTCGATGACCGGGATGCGGGAGGTCCGGGTCAGGCGGTCCAGCCGCCGCCGGATGCCCTCGAAGCTGGCGACCGCTGCAACCAGGCCCCGGAGGTCCACAAGCCTCGCCTCCAGCAGGAGGGCGGCGACCCCGACGATGTTTTCGATGTTGTGGGCGCCGAGCAGGCCCGTCTCCATCCGGGTCCGCGCACCGTCCGGGGCGATGAGGTCAAAGCGCGTGAGATCGCCAAAGACCTCGTTCTCCGCGCGCCAGCCGCCCTCCCCGCCCCCGTACCAGACGATCCGCGCCCGGGTCTCACCGGCGACCTCTCGCACGGCGGGATGGTCGCGCAGGACGGCGAGCCCGTCGCCGGGAAGGCTGCGGAGAAGCCGCCGGAAGGGCGCCTCGTAGTCCGCAAAGGCCGGGAAGACATTGACGTGGTCGTGGACCAGCGAGGTGAGCAGCACCCTCTGCGGGTG
>JBJTFE010000045.1:0-3007 GCA_046093265.1 Phenylobacterium sp.
GTTACCGAGGTTGCCGTGCAGGTAGTTGTTGCCGGCATTGCCAACTAGCTGGTCATTGCCCTGGCCGCCCAGCAGGGTGTCGGCATCGGCACCGCCTGTGATGACGTCGTCGCCGGCATTGCCGTTGACGCTGTTCGCGCCGTCACCCGCGTCGATGCCGTCGTTACCGTCGCCGCCGGTGATGGTGTCAGCACCCGTTTGGCCGGTCAGGCTGTCGTCGCCGGCGCCGCCATCGATGCTGTCCGCGCCAGACCCGCCGGTACCGGTGTCGTTGTCGACGCCACCCAGGACGGTGTCGTTCCCGTCGCCGCCGACGAGGCTGTCCGCGCCGGACCCGCCGTCGATGTGGTCCGCGCCGGACCCGCCAGCGCCGGTGTCCGCCCCGTTGCCGCCCAGGAGGGTGTCGTTTCCGGTCCCGGCGAGCATGGAGTCATCGCCCAGGTCGCCGCTGACATAGTTTGCACCGTCGCCGGCATTGATGATGTCGCCATCCTGGCCGCCGAGGATCGTGTCCGCGCCCGACCCTGCGGTGATGTTGTCGACGCCCATGTTGCCGTTGATATAGTTGGCGCCGTCGCCACCAACGATGATGTCGGCGCCCTGGCCGCCGAGGATGGTGTCGTTGCCGGTCTCGCCCGCCAGGCTGTCGTCACCGGTGTTGCCGTGAATGTAGTCGTTACCGGCGCCACCGAAGAGGGTGTCGTTTCCAGCGCCGCCGTACATGCCGTCACCGGCGGCCGAGCCGGTGATCGTGTTGTCGCCTGTCGTCCCGATGTACAGCATCGAGCCGTCCGGGAAGTTGATCTGACCCGTCGCAGCGCCCAGACCCTGCAGGCTGGCGCTGAACACCTTGGTCACGCCGTTGAAGGTCAGGGAGACCGTCGCCGGGGTGAAGGTGGGGAACCCTGTCTGGGCCGTGATGGCCACCGACACGGCGGCGGCCGTGGCGCCCGGGGTCGTGAACGTCAGGGTGTCCGCCGAGGTGAAAGCCAACGCGTCTGCAGCGCTGATCGTCTCGAACGTAAAGGCAGCCATTCTTCTCTCCAGTGTGTTTAACTCGGACCGTCGAAATGTCCGGCGCCACGACCCCATGGACACTTCCATCGGACGGGTTCCGGCGGTCCGTAGCCCCAAGCCGTGACGATCACATGACGCGTCGCGGCTCAGGTTAAACGAGCCCGAACCAGCCGTAGCCCAAGCGATTCAATTGCGCAACAGCAAAAACCCCCGGGTCTCGGACGCCCGGGCGAGGGGTGATGCAAGAAGGTCACGCCCCCCTGGCGTCACGCCCCGTCCGCGCCCCGTCCGCGCCCCGTCCGCGCTCTGCCCGCTTTTGGGGGGCGGGGCCTACTTGTCTCTCAGGGAGGCGTTCACCGTGTCGGACAGGGGCCCCAGGATATAGCCCATCACCGTGCGCCGGCCGGTGGTGATCATCACCTGGGCCGGCATTCCGGGGGTGACGGTCTCGCCCCGGGGCAGGCGGGTCAGGGCCTTCGGGTCGATGGCGAGGTCGGCGCGATAGTAGGATTCGCCGGACTTTTCTTCGGTCAGCTCGTCGGCGGAGACATTGGTCACCACCGCGTCGAAGGGCGAGACCCGGCGGGTGGAGAAGGCGGTCAGGGTGACCCGCGCCTTCATGCCCGGGTGGATCCCCTCAATGTCGCCGGTCCTGATTCGCGCCGTCACGGCCAGGGGAACGTCGGCGGGCACCAGGGCCATCAGCAGTTCGCCGGCGCCGACCACCCCGCCGAGGGTGGACTGGGTGAGGTTCAGGACATAGCCGTCCACAGGGGCGCGCACGGTGGCGGCCTCGAAGGTCTGGTGGGCGGCGGCCAGCTTGGGCCGGGCGTCGGCCAGGGCGGCCTGCATCTGCCGCAGGCCCTCGGCGGCCTGACTGATGCGCTGGTCGTTCAGCGAGGCGAGCTGCACCTGGGCCTCGCCCTTCTGCTGGGCGAGGCGCTGCTGCTCGGCGGTCAGGGCGCCCCGGCGGCCGGCCAGGTCGGCCAGGGCCCGCTGATAGCGCAGGATCAGGGTCCTGGGGGCATATCCCTGGGCGTAGAGGGTTTGATAGCCGTCCAGTTCCTGGCGGGTCAGGGCGACGTTCTCGTCCAGGGCGGTGATCTGGGCGCGCACGCCGGCGATCTGCGACTCGATCTGCCGGGTGCGCTGGGCCAGCACCTCGGCCTGGCTGTCATAGAACTGCAGCCGGCTGGCGAACAGGAAGTCCTGGTCGCGGATCAGGGCGCCGACCCGGGGGTCGGAGATTCGGGCCGTCAGCTCGGCGGGAAAGCTCACCTGGCGGGCGCCGCGCGCCTCCGCCTCGAACCGGGCCACCTGGGCGGCGAAGGTGTCGACCTGGTTCTGCATCACATCCATGGCGGCGCGGGGCTGAACGTCGTCGAGGGTCAGCAGAACCTGGCCCTTCGACACCTTCTGGCCTTCGCGCACCGGGATGCTGCGGACGATCCCGCTCTCGCGGGCGCGCAGGATCTTGCGGTTTTCCTCCACCCGCACCACGCCGGGGGCGATGACGGCGCTGTCCAGCGGGGCCAGGGAGGCCCAGACGAGGAAGCCGAAAACGAACACGCCGATCAGGACCGCGCCCGTCACCATGGGCCGGCGCAGTCGGCGCTCCAGGTCGGGGTCGAGGGGCTGGTCCGAAACCTTCAGGACCGGCGCCATCCAGCGGCGCACCGATTCGAGCGGGCCGGAGCCTGCGCCGGAGCCCTTTCCCGGGCCGCCGAAGTGGGATTTGCGGGGGTCCAGGTTCACCGGCCGCCTCCGCCTTCCACGGCGCGCAGGGCGGGGGCGGCGAACTTGGCCATCACCGCGTCGCGGGGACCGAAGGCCTCCATCCGGCCGTCGCGCATCACCAGCATCTTGTCGGCGGCGCGGAAGATGGAGGGCTTGTGCGCCACGAGGTCGATGGTGGCGCCGCGGGCCTTGGCGGCGTCCAGGGCGGCCAGCGCCAGCGGGTCGGCCTGGCCCGCGCTCTGATCGGCGACCC
>JBJTFE010000046.1:0-11669 GCA_046093265.1 Phenylobacterium sp.
AGGTAGAGGGCGTCCTCGAAGCGGACCTCGCAGCCGGGCAGGAGGCCGCTCATGGCGGCCCAGGTCTCGCGGGTGCGGACGGCGGCGGAGACCAGGGCCAGGTCCGGGATCAGGCCGACGTCGGCGAGGGCCGAGGCGACGGCGGCGCTGGCCTCGCGGCCCCTGGCGGTGAGCCTGCGCCCGAAGTCGCCCCCCGTCTCCGAGCCCGCCTCGGCCTCCCCGTGCCGGAGGAGAATCAGCCTGTCCATGCCCGCTCCAAATCCCTTGCGGGAGACTCATAGCCGCCCCGCCGCCCCGTGCGAAGCGGTTGACAGCGAAAGGGACAGGCGGTCCAAGCGGGCCGATGAAGGATTTTCCTCCCGAACACTCCGGTCTGGAGTCCGGCGGCGGCGTCTGGCGGTTCCCGACTGACCAGCCGCTGCGGCTGGATTCGGGTGCGACCCTGGCGCCGCTGGAGGTCGCTTACCGCACCTATGGCCGGCTGAACGCCGAGCGGTCCAACGCCGTCCTTGTTCTGCACGCCCTGACCGGCGATCAGTACCTGGCCTCGACCCATCCGGTGACGGGCAAGCCGGGCTGGTGGAGCCGCATGGTCGGCCGCGGACTGCCCCTCGACCCCGACCGCGTCTTCATCATCTGCGCCAATGTGCTGGGCGGCTGCATGGGCACGACGGGCCCCGGCTCGACCGATCCCGCCACCGGCGCCCCCTGGGGGCTGTCCTTCCCGGTGATCACCATCGCCGACATGGTCAGGGCGCAGGCCATGCTGGTGGAAGCCCTGGGGATCGAGACCCTGTTCGCCGTGGTCGGGGCCTCCATGGGCGGCATGCAGGCCCTGCAATGGGCGGCGGACTATCCCGAGCGGATCTTCTCGGCGGTGTGCATCGCCGGGGCGGCCCGGCACTCGGCCCAGAACATCGCCTTCCACGAGGTGGGCCGGGCGGCCATCATGGCCGACCCCGACTGGCGCGGCGGCGCCTACGAGGCGGCGGGGGTGCGGCCGGAGAAGGGCCTGGCTGTGGCGCGCATGGCGGCGCACATCACCTACCTGTCGGAAGCCGCCCTGCAGCGGAAGTTCGGGCGCGAGCTGCAGCGGGACGGCCTGTCCTGGGGCTTCGAGACCGATTTCCAGGTGGAGAGCTATCTGCGCCACCAGGGGGCCAGCTTCGTCGACCGGTTCGACGCCAATTCCTACCTCTACATCACCCGGGCTCTGGACTATTTTGACCTGGCGGCGGGCTATGAGGGCCAACTGGCGGGGGCCTTCGCCCGGGCGCGGGATGTGCGATTCTGCGTCCTGTCGTTCTCGTCGGACTGGCTCTACTCGACACCTGAAAGCCGGCATGTGGTGCGGGCCCTCAACGCAGCGGGATGCCGGGCGAGCTTCGTGGAGATCGAGACCGACAAGGGTCATGACGCCATCTTCCTGGACGAACCCGCCCTGGATTCGGCCCTGCGCGGCTTCCTGGCCTCGGCGGCGGAAAAGCGGGGTCTGCCGTGACGACCGCCCTTCGCGAGGACTTCCGGGAGATCCTGCGTCTGACGCCGTCCGGCGCCCGGGTGCTGGACGTCGGCTGCGGGGAGGGCGACCTCCTGGACCTGCTCACCCACGAGCGCGGCGTGGACGGCCAGGGCCTGGAAATCTCCGCCGACGGTGTTTCGGCCTGCCTCGCCCGCGGGCTTGCCGTGGTTCAGGGCGACGCCGACCGAGATCTGGACAGCTTCCCCACCCGGGCGTTCGACCTGGCCGTCCTGTCCAAAACCCTGCAGCAGATGCGCGACCCGCGGCATGTGGTCTCGGAACTCCTGCGGATCGCCGACCGGGCGGTGGTCAGCTTTCCCAACTTCGGGCACTGGCGGGTGCGCTGGGCCCTCCTTGCCCGCGGGCGGATGCCGGAAACTCGCAGCCTGCCCAATCCCTGGTGGTCGACGCCCAACATCCACCTGTGCACCCTGCACGACTTTCTCGCCCTGACGGACGATCTGGGGCTGAAGATCGAGTCCTGTGCGGCCCTGTCGGGCGGCCGGCCCGCCCGGCCCATCGACCCGCGCTCGGTGCTGGAGAACTGGCGGGCGGAGTCGGCCCTGTTCGTTCTGAGGCGAGTCTGAGGCTCCGGAGCCGGGCCGGTCAGTGCAGGGCGGCCTTCGGACCGGTGCGCGAACCCCGCCCATCGAACCGCCGGGACCTCAGAAGCTTTCCTTGAACGGCCGAAGGTCCACCTCGTGCGTCCAGGCGCTGGGGTGCTGCTGGTGGATGTGCCAGTAGGTCTCGGCGATCGCCTCGATCTTGAGCGCGCCGCCCGGCCCCTTCATCTCGAGGAATTCCGGGAAGCGGGTCTGAAGTCGTTCGCCATCGATGGCGCCGTCAATGATGACATGGGCGACGTGGATGCCCTTGGGACCGAATTCCCGCGCCATGGACTGGGCGATCATTCTCAGCCCCGCCTTGCTGGAAGCGAAGTGGGCGTAGCCCGCCGCGCCCCGCAGCGACCCCGTTGCGCCCGTAAAGATCACGGTGCCGCGCCCCAGCGGCGCAAATCGCGCAGCCGCTTCCCGGGCGACGAGAAAGCCAGCCACGCAGTTTGTACGCCAGAATTTTTCGAAGACCTCCGGCGTGACCTCCAGGCGTGAGCGCGGCATGTTGTTGCCGACACTGAAGGCTACAAGGTCGGCGGGCGCGCCAAGATCGTCATCGCGCAGGGCGAGATCGAACAGGACGCCGACATCCTCGGCGGATGTCGCATCTGTCTGCACCGCCGTGGCCGAACCGCCGTCCTCCTCAATCCGGGCGGCGACCCGGCTGACCTTTTCCAGGGTGCGACCGGCGACGAGGACATGTCGGCCCTCAGCGGCGAACTTTCGCGCCAGAGCGCCGCCGAGGCCCCCCGCCGCGCCGACGCCAATGACCACTGCCTTGGGCGCTCGGCCACTCATCGCCAATCTCCGCAACGCCCGGTCCGGGCCCGATCCGCCGTCGCCCGATCCGTTTCCGGGCGACGGCGCTCTTTCGAGACGTGGGATCCGGGTTTGATGACCGGTTCCCGCTCAAAGGACCAGGATCTAGTCCTCGATCCAGCTTCCATGGAAACCAAAGGGCACGCGGACCGGCAGTTTGATGGTCGCCTTTGGCGGACCCGCGAAGTCCTGGGCGTCGATGATCACCAGATCGGATGTGTTGGTCGGCGCGTTCCACACATAGGTCATGACCCAGCCCTCGTCTTCCTTTGCGGTGTCGGACTTCGGAACGAAGACGCACTCGGACCCGAAGCGGCCTGGCCCGAAATCGTGGGCAAGTTCACGCCCGGTCTCCGTGTCGAAGCACAGGGCCGACCCGCGATCCGTCTGAATGCCGGCGCCGTAGATGTAGCGATGCTTCTGGCCTGTCAGCCGTTCGTCAATGCGGGGAAACTCCTGCGGCCTGCGCGAAAGCACGGTCTTGGCGATCGAGGCCGACCCCGGGTCGAGGACCCATCGCGACAGAACCGGCGGGCCTTCGCCCGGTCCGTTCAGCGCTGTGTTGAACATGCTGGTGAACTCGACGAGATCGACGACGACGGTCCCGTCCGCTGCATCATAGGCGTTGGCCGTATGGAAGACGTAGCAAGGGGGGACATCGATCCAGGTGACGTCCTTTGCCGCACCCATTCTCGGCAACAGTCCCACCCGGGCGGGATGAGTTGCTGACCATTGATAGGGGAAGAGGCGTCCCTTCGCCGCCGCAGCATCATTCCAGACCACCGGTAGGTCGAAGATCAGAATGTAGCGCTGGGTCATGGCGAAATCATGCACCATGGGCCCATCCGAGACGGGGATTGCGACCGAGCGGTTCACCTTTCCGTCGGTCCCGATCACGACGTGCCGGAGTTCCGACTTCACGCCGAGGTCATAGGTCACCGCATGCCATTCGCCGGTCAGCGGATCGAGATGCGGGTGCGCCGCGAAGGCGCCGTCGAGGGTTCCGCCAAAGTCCTCGTATCCGATCGTCTCCAGCTCATGGGTCAGCGCCATGGCCGGAGGACCGGACTCCACCAGGGCCAGCGTCTTTCCGCCAAAGCTCTGGATGTGGGTGTTGACGACATCCACGTTCGTGCGGGGCGTCCCGGCGGGGTAGGGGGCGTCGATCCGGTCGCAGACAAGACGGCTGCGGACGTAACGATTGCGATACCACTCCGCCTTCCCGGCCCGGAGGTAGACCCCGTGCACCATGCCCTCGCCGAGGAACCAGTGATGGTTCGCCGGGTCCGAGACTTCGATGGGGTTGGGCCCGTTACGCACGAAGCGACCGACAAGGTCTGCAGGGATTTCGCCCGTGACCGGCAGATCGACCGCCGTGACTTCCTCAAGCACGGGACCGTACGGGCCGATCAGATAGGGGTTGCCCACGTCCGCGGGGAAGGGGGCTCTGAGCGCCGGTGGCGACGCCGCCTGGGAACCTTTGGGATGGGATGGAGCATTCATGGCCGGACTCCTTGTTGGGATTTCAGGCTTTCATTTAAACTTTACGTTGTCAAGATAAAGCTGTCGCCGGTCCTCCAGAGGCGCGGGGCCGGTGCGATGGCGTCATCTGTCGTGTTTTCCCGCCCGCCGCATTCCGCAGCGCCCGAGGGACCGGTTGTCCTTGTCTGCGGCGCCGCGCTACACCCGCAAGATGAACGGAAAGGAGCAGACCTTGTCGCAGACTTCGACCGTGATCGAGGCGATTGAACCCCCGGCCCGGCGGCGGCGGAGCAACTATCGAAAAGACGGTTACCACCACGGGAGCCTGGACGCCGCGCTGGTGAAGATCGGGGCGGCCCTGATTGACGCCGAGGGCGTCGAGGCCGTCACCCTCCGTCGCGTCTCGGGGATGGCCGGGGTCACGGCGACGGCCGCCCAGCATCACTTCGGCGACAAGGAGGGGCTCCTGGGCGCCATAGCGGCGGCCTCGTTCGAGGAACTGCTTGCCGACCTGACCGCCGCTTCCGGGCCGGCGGACGATCCGGAGGTGGATCTGGACGGGGCCTGCCGCGCCTATGCGGGTTTTGCGATCCGCCGCCCGGCGCGGTTTCAATTCATGTTCGAGGCCCGTTATCTCGATCCCGCCCGACATTCCGCCTCGTCCGGGCTGGCGCTCGCCTGCTTCGATGTCCTGCGCAAGACGGTCGACCGTTGTCTGGGCCGGCGCGTCATCGGCGCGCCGCTCTTCATGTGGACGCTGTGCCACGGCGTCGGCTCCATCCTGGGGGCATCGCGCGTGCCCCTGTCGGACCGGCCGGGCGGGAGCGACGAAGAGGTTGTCGATGAGATCGTCCGCATGGCCTTGACCGGCCTCCGAGGGCTGGCCTGAGCCTGTTCCCTTCGGACCTTGCGCCAGGAGGGAACAGGCTCCTGGGTCTCTATCTCAACCCGAATTCCTTGATCACGGCCTCGCGACGCACCGGGCCGCCGTGGCCGAGGTAGAAGGTTTCCGCTCCACCGTCGATTAGCGACCGGATGTTCGCCCGGTTGCGACGGATATCCGGCTGGAAATAGTGTTCGTGGGGTTGGGTCGGGTTCACGGCGCCGCCCATGCTTCCCCCGCGCATCATGTCTCCGACAAAGACTTCCCGATCGTTCAGCTTGATCACAAGGGAACCCGGCGTGTGCCCCGGCATGACCACCGCCTTGCCGGCGATGCCCCAGGGCGAGAGGTCGAGACTGTCGGAAATCGCAATATCCGGCGCAAAAGGCTCGAACTTGAAGTCGACAAAATGCTTGAGAATCTCGGCCTCGAAGCTCGTGGGGCGAAGTTCATCATTCTTTCCCGCCGCCGCTATGGGCGCGTCGCCCGCGCCGAGCGCGATCCTGGCCCCGGTCGCGCGACGCAGTTCCGCAGCGGCTCCGCCGTGGTCGCCGTGCGCGTGGGTGAGCAGGATGAGGCCGTTCTTCATGTCGACATTCTCGGCCTTCAGGGCGGCCAGAATCGCCGGACCGTCCTTAGGCGCCCCTGAGTCGATCAGCACGGGCTTAGCCGACTTGATCAGGTAGGCGTTCGACATGGGCAACTTGATCTCGACAACCTCCGGCCCGGCGGCGTCCGCCGACCGGATGGTTTCGGGAGGGGGCGATGCGCACGCCGGAAGCGAGAGCAGGGACAGGGCCAGAAGGGCCGCGAGGGGTCCATTGGAAAGTTTCATTCTGAGGCTCAGATTGCCGGCCCCGGCTGACTTCGGCCGAGGCGGATGTTGCGAAAATGCAGCGTAGGGTAGGGGATGGGCGCTCACTGGACTCTCACGGCCATTTTTCCGCGATTTTCGCCCCGGAAAAGCATGCCAAGCGCGGTGGGGGCGTTTTCGAGCCCGTCCAGGAGATGAAGCTCGGTCTTCAGTTTGCCCTCGTCCCGCAGGCGTGCGAGATCCCGCCGCGCGCTAGGCCACGCGTGCAGCAGGTCGCCGACCGTGAAACCTTGCATGCGCGCGCGGTGGACGAGCATTTCGCCCAGATTTCCGATGGGATACACAGGCTGGCCGGCGGTCTGCGAGATCCGGCCGCAGATGACGATGCGCGCGAAGTCCCGGATATGATTCAGCGCCATCTCCAGAATACGGCCCCCGACATTGTCGAAATAGACATCGACGCCGTCGGGGCAGGCCTCGCCCAGCGCGCGATCAAAGGCATCGTCGGCCTGTCCATGGTCGACGGCGGCGTCGAACCCGAACTCTCTCACCACCATGTCGCACTTGGCGGGCCCGCCGCAGATGCCGACGACGCGACAGCCATAGGCCCTGGCGATCTGGCCCACGATCTGGCCCACGCCCCCTGAAGCGGCGGAGACGAGGACCGTCTCGCCGGACTTGAGGCCTGCAATCTCGAAGAGGCCGAGGTGGGCGGTGACGCCTGGCAGTCCGAGAAGCGTCAGGTAGTCTTCCGGCGAGCCGAGCCCGGCGTCCACCGGCCGGGCCTGCTGAACCGGGACCACCGGATGACTCTGCAGTCCGAACGTCCCCTCGACCCAAGCCCCGACCGAAAGGCCGTTCGCCCGGCTCTCGACGACTTTGGCAACGCCGAGCGCTCTCATGACCTCGCCCAGCTTGACTCCGGGGGTATAGCCCGGGCGCTCGTCCATCCAGACCCTCATCGCCGGGTCGATGGAGACGAATGCAGTGGCGAGCCGCACCTCACCCGGTTCAAGGGGCCGGTGTGGCTCTTCGGTGAGGGTGAAGTGCTCTGGCCCCGGCAACCCGTCTGGCCGGGAGGTCAATCTCAAGACCCGATTGGCGTTCTGCATCCTGTCCTCCCGCCTTCCGCCGCTCTGCTTCAGGGGCGAATGATGATCTTGCCGATGGCCGCCCGGCTTTCCATGAACTCGTGCGCCGCAACCGCGTCCTTCAGAGCAAAGCGCGCCGCGATGCGCGGTTTCAGCGCGCCCTGGGCGACCCGGTCGTAGAGATCCGAGAGGGTCTGGCTCATGAGGCCGGGGCGATCCATGACGAGGTCCAGATGGAAGCCGGCGACCGAAGCGCAGCGCCGCATCAGCATGAGGGGAATCACCGGCGTGGGGCGCCCGCTGGCCAACCCGTAGGTAACGGCCCGGCCAAAGGGGCCGAGGAGTCCCAGTCCGGACTCGTAAAGCTCGCCCCCGACGCTATCGAGGAAGACGTCCACTCCGCCCGGAACCCTTTCTGCAGCCTGTCGGGGCCACTCCGGATCCGCCGGGTCAAACACGAAGTCCGCCCCGTCCTCCAGCGCCGCCGCCCGTTTCGCCTCGGTGCTCGCCAGTCCGATCAGCGTCCCCGCGCCGGACCGCCTGGCCAGCTGAAGGATCAGGCCTCCGCAACCACCACCCGCCGCCGAGACCAGGGCGGACTCCCCCTTCGCCATCCGCGCCATGGTCGTCAGCAGATGGAAGGCCGTAGCGCCCTGGTTGCTCACGGCGACGGCGTTTTCGGCGGCGACATCCACGGGGACCGCAGCTGCGACCCGCTCCGGAAGAATGGCGAACTCGGCGTAACCGCCGCTGCGCCAGGGGGACACCCCGGCGACGCGGTCCCCGACCCGGAACCGTCTGACCTCAGGACCGACGGCGACAACCTCGCCGCAGACTTCCGAGCCGGGCGTAAAGGGCAGAGGGGTCGGTTCAAGGTACTGGCCAATGCGCTTGCCAATGTCGGAGAAGTTGAGACCGGCGGCTTCAACCCTTACGAGCAGATCCCCGGACCCGGGGGTCGGCGCGTCGACCTCCTCGAGTCTCAGAACGCTGGCCGGACCAAGTTCGTGGAACCGCACGGATCTCATTTCGCCACCCTTCGCGCTTGAAGGTCCTGACTTCACGCCGCCTGAGCCGCCATAGACGACCCGGGGAATGGGGCGTTCCGCCATCACCCTGGTACCGGCCCGCGAGGCCGTCGGTGCGCGTTGGAACATTTTATCTGCGCACTGTCAAGATAAGGGCCGGTCAACAGGTCGGCCGAAACCGCGATCTGAGGCCGGTTCGCTCAGGTTTGCAGAGGAGCGCCGCTGCGCGCATGGCTCTACGCCCATCAGACCTGGAGTCAGACGGACGTGAGCCCTACCCGGGCGGGGTCAGATCGATTCCGATCGGATAACCGGTTCCCATCAACCGGCTTAAGACGCCCCGGATCAGACCCGAAGGTCGACCTTGCGTTCCGGTTCCCGGGGGCGCCGCTCGTCATCGGCGCGCATCTCCGACTTGCTGGACGGCTCGGCGGGTTTGATCGGCGAGACAGATTCGGCGCCGGCAACGGGCTGGACGTTCACCGGCGGGTTGTACATCCAGGCCATGGGATCAACAGGTTGAACCCTCATCATCGCCTCCTGCGGGGCGCGACCAAGTCCAGATCCTGTGGAGACAGGATAAGGATCGCACAGATCCTCAATACAACTTTACGTTCCTCCGCGTCAAATCCCCCGTCGGCGGAGGCGACAGCGCAGGCCGCCGCCGCGACGGCGCGGGCCGCCGCCGGCTTTTCCTTCAGCCTGCGGATGGAGGCCTCGGCGATGGCGGTCGCGCGATCCGGATCCCGATTGAAGTCCGCGATCCGCGCTTCGAAGGCCTCGATGACGTCTTCGACGCCAAAGACATCAAGGGCCGGAAGGGTGCGCATACGCTCGGAGACACGACGCGTCTCCTCAGGCGTCACCCAGCCGTCGGACTGGGCCACCAGGGCGCAGGCGCTGACCAGCGCCTCGAACTGGACAAGGTCGCCCGGGGTCCAGGCGTCCTGGAACTCGACAGGCTCCGCCTTGCGGCGGGACGTCTGACGGATGGCGGAACCACTCATGGATGTGCTCCTCTGAAGGTTGGGAGCGCCCGACGCCGTGCCCGGTTGGCTTGGGGGGGGAAGGGAAGGCCCCGGACCCGGCATCGAGCGCACCCGATGCGGTCCGACATCGCGCTACAGTGGAAGCGCCAGAGGGGCCCGGCCCGCCACAAACACATGGGAAGGGTCGATCCGACCTGCAAGGGGCGGGGGGTGCGAAAAGCCGGGCTCCTCGATTACAGGATCCGCCCTGGCCCTCCGACGCCTTCGGCTCTTCCAACCGAAGCCTGCCTGTAGGATGCTCGCCGCTCAAAAGGAGACCCGAATGACCGGGACAGGACGCAGGCTGAGGATCGCGGTGATCGGCGCCGGAGCGGGCGGGATCGCAACCGTGATCCGCCTCCGGGAGCGGGGCGACCACGAGGTCGTGGTCTTCGAGAAGGCCTCCGAACCGGGCGGTACGTGGCGGGACAACACCTACCCCGGCATCACCTGCGACGTGCCTTCGCATCTCTACCGCTTCTCCTTCGCCCCGAACCCCGACTGGAGCTCCAAGTACTCGCCCGGGCCGGAGATCCAGGCCTACATGCGCAAGGTCGCCGCAGACTTCGGGGTGGAGCCGACGATCCGCTATGACTCCGAGGTCACCTCGGCCGACTGGCGGGAGGGCGCCTGGGAGATCACCACCACCCAGGGGCCGCAGGGACGCTTCGACGCCGTCATCACGGCGGTTGGGATCCTGCACCACCCCGCCCTGCCCGACATCGAGGGTCTGGAGGACTTCGCCGGGACCGCCTTCCATACGGCGCGCTGGGATCATTCGGTCCCGCTTGAGGGAAAGCGGATCGGCGTTATCGGAACGGGCTCGACGGCGATCCAGGTCGTCCCGGCCATTGTCGACCGGGCGGAGAAGGTCAGCCTGTTCCAGCGCACGGCCCAGTGGATCCTGCCTGAGCCCAACCTGCCCATCCCCGAGGAGAAACGGGCCGCCTACCGGGCGGACCCCTCCCTTCTGGCGGGCCAGTACGACCACCTCGCCCAGGCCTTCAACGGGGCCTTCTGCGCAGCGGTGGCGGGCGAGGCGCCGGATGTCTACGACCGCATGGCCCAGGCCTGCCGGGACAACCTGGCCACGGTGGCGGACCTGGCCCTGCGCGCCCGGCTGACCCCCGACTACCGGATGGGCTGCAAGCGCCTGATCGTCTCCAGCCTCTTCTACCCCGCCATCCAGAGACCGGACGCCGAGCTGGCGACCGAGGGCATAACCCGGATCGAGGCCGGCGGCGTGCGCACGACCGACGGCCGGCTCCACGAACTGGACGTCCTGGTCCTGGCCACCGGCTTCGACGCCCACCATCCCTTCGGCGACATGCGCATCACCGGCCGCAGCGGGCGGTCCCTCTCCGAGACCTGGGCGAAGGGCAATGTGACCTATCGCGGGGTGACGGTCCCCGACCTGCCCAACTGGTTCATGCTGGGCGGTCCCAACAGCCCGCTGGGCAACTTCTCCTTCCTGATGACCGCCGAACGGCAGCTGAGCTACGTCCTGCAGCTCGTCGACCTGCTGGCCTCGGGCCGGGCGCGGGAAATCACGCCCCGGCCGGAGCCCACCGCCGCCTGGACGCAGGCGCTCAAGGACCGGCTGGCCGGATCGATCTGGGCCTCGGGCTGCCGCAGCTGGTACTTCGACCCGCACGGCAACGTCGCTACCTATCCCTGGTCCTACGAGACCTTCGAGGCCGAGATGAAGGCCCCTGTGCTCGAGGACTACGCCCTGTCGGCCTGAAGCCCGCTCAGGGGGTCGCGGACAGGATCAGGGCCCGGGCCTCGCGGATGGGGGCCACCACCAGGGGAAGCTGGTGCTTCAGGAAGAAAAGGCCGTACAGGCCGGTCCGGCGGTCAATCCAGGGATAGACGCCGAAGGCGCCCGGGCTGGAGGCCATCAGGCAGGCGCCGTCCGGCGCGGGCGCCTCGCACCAGTTGCCCAGGTCGTAGGCCTCAAGGTCGCCGATCCCTGGCGGCCTGTAGGCCATGGGCCGGCCGGCGGTCTGAACCCGCTCCATCTCCGCGATGGCCGCCTCGGAGAGAATCCGGCGACCGCCGACGGCGCCCCCGCCCGCGATCATGCCGAGGAAGCGGCCATAATCCTCCGCGGTCGTATAGACCCCGCCCTGGAGGTTGGGATTCGTGACCTTCTTCGGATCCAGGTTCGGGCGGAGGGGGTGGCCCCAGGTGGTGGCGGTCAGGCCCAGCGGCAGGGCGATCCGTTCATCGAAGAGGTCGGCCCACCGCCGGCCGGTGGCCTGCTGGGCATGTCCGACATCCTCCAGGACTCCGGCCTGACGCTGGCGGAGTCCGCCGCCCGGATCGCCGCCCGACATCAGGCCGATCCGCCCGGAGCGGTCTTCCGGTACGGGGGCCCCTCGCTCC
>JBJTFE010000047.1:0-8518 GCA_046093265.1 Phenylobacterium sp.
GGCGACGCGGGCGACGACTCGGTCTCCGGCGGCTCGGGCTTCGACGACATCAACGGCAACATGGGCAATGACACCGCCTACGGAAACGACGGCGACGACTGGGTCGTCGGCGGCAAGGACAACGACCTGCTGTTCGGCGACGCCGGCTTCGACATCGTCTACGGCAACATGGGCAATGACACCGTCGACGGCGGGGCCGGGAACGACTGGGTGCGCGGCGGTCAGGGGGACGACACGGTCATGGGCGGCGCCGGCGACGACTGGATCTGGGGCGACCGCGGCAATGACACGATCTCGGGCGGGCCCGGGGCGGACACCTTCTACAGCCTTGTGGGCGTGGGGATCGATCGCATCACTGACTTCAACTACGCCGAAGGCGACCGGCTGAAGCTGGAGGGAAGCCCCTCGCGCACCATCACCCAGTCCGGCGCAGACGTCATCGTCGACATGGGCAATGGCGACCAGGTCATCCTGGTCGGCGTCAGCCTTTCAAGCCTTGGGAACGGCTGGATCACTTAGGGATTGCAGGCCTCGCAGGATCCCGGATCCGCCCAGGGCTCGCCCGGCGCCTTCCGCTCCTCCTCGTAGCCGCAGCCGTCGCAGCGCAGGACCTCGGCCCGTGGACGCCGGGTCGGCGCCCCGCAATCGCTGCAGGGAAGTCCCGGAAGGGTCCTGACCCGCCAGAAGCCCGGCTGCGCACACTCGGGACATACGGAGGCGAGTCGTCGCACCAGGTCGCGAGCGGCCCGCCGGATGGCCGTCATCCGGGTGGGGTTCCGGTGCGCCCGCATGTCGGTCTCGACGAAGGCCGACCCGCAGGCGTCCACCGCACGGGCGACGGCCTCTGCAAGGGCTTCCGGCGTCCGGGCGGTCTTGCAGGCGAACGCCCCGGGGTCGGGAACCCTATCTCTCGCGCCCAGAACGATCATCCCATGGGCGGGAAACCCGCAACTCCGTGCAAACGTCACGGCTTCGTCAGGATGCGTCAGGAACCGGTGCGCGAAGTTCGTCGACGGCCCGATGTCCTGACCCGCCACCTCAAGGCCGGTCCGCAGGTCCTTGAGCAGGACGAGTTCTTCCCCCAGGGCGAGGAAAGGGATCGCCGGATGCGGTCCGAAGCTGCCCTCGCTGGCCAGAAGGACGGTGGCGCCGGGATGGGCAAATGATCCCGCATCGATCTTGGCGCGCGCCGCCTGCAGGGCCGCGCCGCGCCGCTCCACTTCCCGGCTGAAGGCGCCGAAGGCGTCCGTGTCCACGGTTCGGATCGTCCTGACGCCAACCCCCAGCGACGGGCCGAGGACAGGCCGCAGGGCGCGCGCCTTTCCATGTCGGGACACCAACCAGGCGACGGGCGCGCTCAGCTTCCAGCGGGCCCGCCCGCCCATCAGAAGTATCCCTCGCGCTTTTTCTGCTCGAGGGATCCGCCATCCTCGCCGTCGCTGATCCGGCCCTGCCGCTCGGAGTTGGCGGACAGAAGGGTCTCGCGCACGATCGCCTGAAGGTCGCCGGCGTCGGACTCGATGGCCCCGGTGACCGGCCAGCATCCCAAGGTCCGGAACCGGACGCGCTTCTGCTCGATCCTGTCGCCCGGCTGGAACTTCATGCGCGACTCTTCGTCGACCACCACCCAGGCGCCGGCGCGTCGGACCACCGGCCGCATTTCCGCGAAGTACAGGGGGGCCACGGGCGCCTGACGCCATAGGGCGTAGAGCCAGACATCGGTCTCGGTCCAGTTTGAAAGCGGGAAGACGCGGGCCGAGCCGCCCGGGGGCAGCCGTGTGTTGAAGAGCCTCCAGAGTTCTGGGCTCTGCCGCTTGGGGTCCCAGGCCTGGGAGGCGTCCCGGATGGAGAAAATCCTCTCCTTCGCGCGCGATTTTTCCTCATCCCGGCGGCCGCCGCCGAAGACGATGTCATAGCCCCCCTCGCGCAGGGCCGCCTTGAGCGGCTCGGTGCGCATGAAGGTGGTGTAGCGGTCGCCGTGGTCGAAAGGATTGAGCCCCGCCGCGCGCCCTTCCTCGTTGGCCGCCACCCGGAGCTGAAAGCCCTTCTCCCGGGCGAACCGGTCGCGGAACTCGAGCAGGGACCGGAATTCCCAGGTGGAGTCGATATGCAGCAGGGGGAAGGGCGGTGGCGAGGGGTGAAAGGCCTGAAGCGCCAGGTGCGCCATCACCGAGGAGTCCTTCCCCGCTGAGAACAGCATGACCGGGTTTCGCGCTTCCGCCGTGGCCTCCCGGATGATGTGCATCGACTCGGCCTCAAGGGCCTGCAGGTGGGACAGGGCGGCGGACATGAAGGTTCGATCGCTCAGGCTGCTGTCGCTCGGCGCGCCCGGCGGATTTGGGACCTCGGACGGAGAAGGGAAGACCCCGCCCGACCAAAAATGATCAAGAAAATTGATCAAAAGAATGGACGAAATCAATTTCAATCATTTCGTTCGGGGAGGCAAGGAAGCCGCCAGCGACCCATTGGAGATCCCGGCCATGACTGACACCGCCACCCTCGCGTCCCCGGACGTTGCGACCCAAAAGCCCGCCCACGCCGCCGCTGTACCGATCACCGTGGCCTATGGCGATGGCATCGGGCCTGAGATCATGGAGGCCAGCCTCAGGGTCCTCCTGGCGGGTGGCGCTGATATCGCCCCTGAAACGATCTCCATCGGCGAACAGGTCTACCTCGCCGGCAACACCGCCGGCATCGCGCCCTCGGCGTGGGACAGCCTTCGCCGGACCCGGGTCTTCTACAAGGCCCCGATCACCACGCCCCAGGGCGGCGGCTTCAAGAGCCTCAACGTCACTGTCCGGAAATCCCTGGGCCTCTACGCCAACATCCGGCCCTGCCGCTCCTACGCGCCCTATGTCGCGACCCGCCACCCCGGCATGGATCTGGTGATCGTCCGCGAGAACGAAGAGGATCTCTACGCCGGGATCGAGCATCGGCAGACCGACGACGTCTACCAGTGCCTGAAGCTGATCTCCCGGCCCGGATGCGAGAAGATCAACCGGTACGCTTTCGAGTACGCCCGGGCCTATGACCGCAAGAAGGTCACCTGCTTCACGAAAGACAACATCATGAAGCTGACGGACGGCCTCTTCCACAAGGTCTTCCGTGAGGTTGCGGAGAGCTATCCGGAGATCGAGAACGAACACTGGATCATCGACATCGGCGCCGCCAAGCTGGCCGATACGCCTGAGGCCTTCGATGTCCTGGTCATGCCGAACCTGTACGGCGATGTCCTCAGCGACGTCGCCGCCCAGATCGCCGGTTCCGTCGGCCTGGCGCCCTCAGCGAACATCGGCGAGCACTGCGCCATGTTCGAGGCGATCCACGGTTCGGCCCCGCGCCGGGCCGGACAGGACGTCGCCAACCCCTCCGGCCTCCTCCTGGCCGGCGTCATGATGATGGTCCACATCGGCCAGCCCAAGGTCGCCGAGAAGGTCCACAACGCCTGGCTCAAGACCATTGAGGACGGCATCCACACCTACGACATCTTCAAGCCGGGCGTTTCGAAGGAGAAGGTCGGCACCGCCGCCTTCGCCGACGCGATCATTGCGCGCCTGGGACAGAAGCCGACGAAGCTTGACCCGGTGACCTACTCCAACTCGGGTGAAGCCTTCCCCGTTCCGACGGCCTCGCCCCGCAAGCCCGCCGTGAAGACCCTGGTGGGGATCGACATCTTTGTGCAGTCGACGACGCCGGTCGAGGCGCTTGCGGAGAAGATGCAGTCCGCGATTTCCGGCGCCTACGACCTCGCGATGATCACCAACCGCGGCGTCAAGGTCTGGCCGCAGGGCCTGCCCGAGACCTTCTGCACCGATCACTGGCGCTGCCGCTACCTCGCCCATCCGGATCACCCGCTCACGCTTGAGGAGACCCTCGACCTGATGCGGGGGGTGACCCGGGCGGGTGTGGACTTCATCAAGACGGAACTGCTGTTCAACTTCGACGGAGAACCTGGCTACTCCCTCGGCCAGGGCCAGTAACGGCGGGCGCGCCGCCTTCGCCTCAGGGCCGGAGGCGGCGCCCATCCAGGTCCTGCGGTCGGTCGACGTCGAACAGAACGCCAGGACTGTCGCACGGCGCCAGCGCAAGACGGGGCCCGAGCGCCCGGAGTACGTCCCGGGCGCCCGCGTCCCCCCTTGCGAGTGCAAGCTCGGGAAGCAGCCGGCCGGAGAACAGCACCGGGTGCCCCCGCTGTCCCGCGTGTTCCGGGGCGACCGCGGGGGCGCCGGCTTCCAGGGCCGCCATGAGCGGTTCGATGATGTCGGGCGGTATGGCCGGCATGTCGCCCAGGAAGACGAAGACCCCCTTCAGCCCAGGCGGCAGGGCGGTGACGCCCGCGCGCAGGGAGGCGCCCATTCCCTCGGCGTGATCCGCGGCGTGGACGAGGCGCAGCCGGTCGCGATCCGGACCGGACGCCGCAGCCAGGCAGGCGTCTGCGATGGCGTCTGCATCCGTCCCTGTAACCACCAGGACGGGATTCGCGGGGGTCGCCAGCGCCGCCCTCACCGCGCCCGCCACCAGGGGCGCTCCACGCCAGGGCGCCAGCAGCTTGCCGCCGCCGAATCTCTGACCGGCTCCGGCCGCGAGGATGATGGCGGCGTAACCTGAGGCCTCCCCGCCTTCCGCCCCTGTCATGTTCTGTAATCCCCGCCTATGTTGCCCGGGCATGACGCCGCTCGACACCGCGCCCGCCGTCCGGTCCCGTCCGCTTCTCGTGGACGGGTTCGGCCGCGCCGTCACCTACCTCCGGGTCTCGGTCACGGATCGCTGCGACCTGCGCTGCGTCTACTGCATGTCAGAGCATATGACCTTTCTGCCCAAGGCGCAGGTGCTGACGCTTGAGGAACTCGAGCGGTTGACCGGCGCCTTCGTCGACCTTGGCGTCCGCAAGGTCCGGATCACCGGCGGCGAGCCCCTGGTGCGGAAGGGCGTGATGGATCTCTTCCGGGCGCTCGCGCGCCGGATCGGGCCGCAGGGGCTGGACGAGCTGACCCTCACCACCAATGGCGCCCGCCTCGCCGAGTTCGCCGGACCCCTGGCCGATGCCGGGGTGCGTCGGATCAACGTCTCGCTCGACACCCGGGACCCGGACAGGTTCCGTCGCCTGACACGGGGGGGAGACCTCGCCCGCGTACTCGCCGGCCTCGACGCCGCCCGCAGGGCGGGACTGTCGGTCAAGATCAACGCCGTCGCCCTCCGGAACGACAATGCTGAGGAACTGCCGGACCTCATCGCCTGGGCGCATGGCCAGGGGTTTGACGCCACCCTGATCGAGGCCATGCCCATGGGCGAGATCGACGTCGACCGTACCGACCAGTTCCTGTCCCTCCGATCGGTGCGCGAGCGGCTGGAGAGCTTCTGGACGCTGGAGCACCTGGACCTGACCACGGGTGGTCCGGCCCGCTATGTCCGCGTCGCCGAGACCGGCGGGCGGCTGGGTTTCATCACGCCCCTCAGCCACAACTTCTGCGAGCTCTGCAACCGCGTGCGCCTGACGTGTACGGGCACACTTCACACCTGCCTGGGCCGCGAGGACGCCAGCGACCTGCGGGCCGTCCTTCGGGCCGGCGCCGGCGAGGCCGAACTTCACGACGCCATCCGGGCCGCCATCGGGGCCAAGCCGCAGGGGCACGACTTCCGGATCGACCGGGACGCCCCGCCGGCCGTCCAGCGTCACATGTCGACCACGGGAGGCTGAGATGGCCCGGGTCCTCCTGTTCGGCCGCCTGGCCGACCTGGCCGGCTGGCGCGAGCGGGAGATTCCCGCCGCCTCCCTATCCGACCTGAGGGGCCGCATCGCCGCCGAGGATCCCGCCCTGTTCGAAGCCCTACAGGCGCCGGCCGTCCGGACCGCCGTGGACCAGGAGCTCGTCAGCCTGGACGTCGCGCTCGGTCCTGGCTCGGAGGTCGCCTTCCTGCCGCCCATGAGCGGGGGCTGAGCCGTGATCCGGCTGCTCGCCGCCGCCTTCGACCCGGGCGAGGCCCTGGCCGAATTCTGCCGCGGACGGCGCGAGACCGGCGCTGTGGCCAGCTTCACCGGCCTCGCCCGGGCCGAGGACGGGCGCACCGAGGTGCTGGAGCTTGAGGCCTATCCCGGCTTCACGGAGAAGGCGATCGCCCGACACGAAGCCGCCGCCCGCGAGCGTTTCGGCCTTCAGGACGTGATGATCCTGCACCGCACCGGCGCCATCCCGCCGGGCGAGGCCATTGTCTTCGTGGCGACGGCGGCGGCGCACCGTCGCGCCGCCTTCGAGGCCTGCGACTTCCTCATGGACTACTTGAAGTCCCGGGCGCCCTTCTGGAAGAAGGAGACCGGCCCGGACGGCGCGCGCTGGATCGAGCCGACAGACCGCGACCGCGACGACCTCGCGCGATGGGAGACCCCATGACCTCAGCGACCCCGATCACCCTCACCCCCGGCGGCAGGATCGATCCCGCCAGGCCCTTCACGCCGGTGCGCATCGCCGTCCTCACGGTCTCGGACACCCGGGACGAGGAAAGCGACACCTCAGGCAAGGTCCTGTCCGACCGCGTGACCGGGGCGGGTCATGTGCTGGCCGCCCGGGCGATCGTCCGCGACGATGTCGACGAGATCCGCGCCCGCATCCTGGCCTGGGTCGATTCCGGGCAGGTCGACGTGGTGATCAGCACGGGCGGCACCGGCATTACGGGCCGGGACGTCACGCCTGAGGCCGTGGAGCCGCTGTTCGACAAGAAGATCGACGGCTTCTCGGTGATCTTCCACCTGGTCAGCTACCAGTCGGTGGGTCTCTCGACCCTCCAGTCCCGGGCCACGGCGGGGATCGTCAACGGCGTCTTCGTCTTCTGCCTCCCCGGATCGAACGGGGCGGTGAAGGATGGGTGGGACAAGGTCATCCAGGCCCAGCTCGACAGCCGCCACGGGCCCTGCAACATGGTCGAGCTCATGCCCCGGCTGCTCGAGACGTGAGCGGCCTGACCCACATCGACGCCGAGGGCCGGGCCCGGATGGTGGATGTCTCGGACAAGCCCGAGACCGACCGCGAGGCCGTCGCCGAGGGCTTTGTCCGGCTCGCCCCGGAAACCCTCTCCCTCGCCATCTCCGGCCAGGGCCGCAAGGGCGATGTCCGCGCCGTGGCCGAGATCGCCGGAGTCATGGGCGCGAAGCGCACGTCGGACCTCATCCCCCTCTGCCACCCCCTCGACATCTCCAAGGCCGAGGTGGCGGTGGACGTGGCTGGCGGTCGGCTGCGGGTGACGGCGCGGGTCCGCACGACGGGGCGCACCGGAGTGGAGATGGAGGCCCTGACGGCCGTCAGCGTCGCCTGCCTGACCCTTTACGACATGCTCAAGGCCGCTGACCGCGGCATGGTGATCGAGGACGTGCGGCTGCTGTCGAAGTCCGGCGGCCGGTCCGGCGACTGGATTCGCGAATGAAGCTGATGAGCGTCGAGGCCACCCGGGCCGCCATGCTGGGCGCCGTCGGCCCGCTTGGTCCTGTCGAACTGCCCCTCGCGGAAGCCCTGGGGCTTACCCTGGCCGAGGACATCCTGGCGGTTCGCGACCAGCCGCCCTTCACGAACTCTTCCATGGACGGCTGGGCGGTCCGCAGCGCGGACGGGGCGGGGCGGCGGCGGATCGTCGGCGAAAGCGCGGCGGGCCATGGCTTCGGGGCCCCGCTCGGCGAAGGCGAGGCGGTGCGCATCTTCACCGGCGCGGCCCTGCCTGAGGGCGCCGACGCGGTGGTGATCCAGGAGGACGCCCGCCGGGAGGGCGACGCCGTCGAGGTCCCCACCAGCGCGCCCGGGGACAATGTGCGCCGTGCCGGGCGGGACTTCCGCGCCGGCGCCGCCCTGCTGGCGGAAGGCCTCCGCCTTGATCCCTGGCGCCTTTCCCTCTGCGCGTCCGCCGGCCGGGACCGCGTGCGGGTGATCCGTCCCCCGCAGGTCAGCATCGTCTCCACCGGCGAGGAGGTCGTGGAAGCGCCGGCCGTACCGGGGCCCTGGCAGATCTTCGATTCCGGATCGCCCGGCCTGGAGGCCATGCTCCGGACCTGGGGCGCCGGAGTGCGTCGGATGACCGGGGTGCGGGACCGTCGCGAGGCCGTGCGGGAGGCCGTCGCCGGGGCCGGGGGAGACCTGGTGGTGACCCTGGGGGGCGCCTCGGTGGGAGACCATGACCTGGTCCGCGCCGCGGCCGGCGACCTGGGCCTCGATCTGCGGGTCGAGAGCGTCGCGGTGCGACCCGGAAAGCCCACCTTCTTCGGCCGGCTCGGCGATGGTCGCCCCCTGCTCGGCCTGCCCGGCAACCCCGCCTCCGCCTTTGTCTGCGCCGAGCTCTTCCTGCGGCCCCTGGTCGCCGCCCTTGCCGGTCGCCTCGCAGCGCCGGCCCTGCGCCGCGTCCGCCTGGCGACGGACCTGCCGGCGAACGGGCCGCGGGAACACTGGATGCGGGCCCGGCTCATCCCGGGGCCGGACGGCGAGACCGCGGAGGCCTTCCTGGATCAGGACTCCTCGCTGGTGCGCATCTTCTCTGAGGC
>JBJTFE010000048.1:0-5315 GCA_046093265.1 Phenylobacterium sp.
CGATCTCGAAGAACGAGTTTCACGTCCTGCGCCGGGCCGTCGCCGGCGACGTCGTCTTCATCGAGCGGCTGGACCGCCACCTGTTCGGGGCGAAGAAGGGCTCGAGGAAGCCCACCACCCCGGCCGGACCGACGTGCACCACGCCCGGCGCATTCATGTTCTCGTACCGGCAGTCGTCGGCCACGAAGGGCGTCGCAGCCGCGTAGTCCTTGGCCTCCATGGCGGCCAGGAAGGCGTCGACGACGGCGGCGGGATCAGAAGGGGCGCTCATGGGCGGGGGTCTCCGGAAGGGGCGTCAGGCGCGGGCGTCGCCCAGGAGCACGCGGCGCATATCGCCGCCCGTCCGGGCGAGGAGGAAGAGGAGGTAGACGGCGAGGAAGGGCGTGCCCCCGAAGAAGGCGACGACCGCCAGGCCCAGGCCGGCGGGCGAGAAGCCGTTGCGCCAGGCGGTCCAGAGGGCCGACAGGGCCAGCATGAACATGAAGTCCAGGTTGAACTGCCCCGCCCAGCCCATGGCCGCCATGTCGCCGAAGAAGGCCGGGAAGAGGTTCAGCCCGTGATTGGCGATAACCGCCGCCGTGTAGACGGTGATGACGCCCAGGGCGGCGACAAGGAAGATGCGGAAGAGGGTCACGGCCCGGGCTCCGGAGTGTAGCGAGTGCGACATTCGTGGCATATTGGAGCGGGTGCTACAAGGGCAATCCGTCAGACGCCCCGGCGCCGCAGTACGGCACCGGAGGCACCGATCAGGGGCACCACGACGACCCAAACAGCTGCGCTCGTGACCCAGCCCTCCACCGGAAGGAAGGTCTTTCCCCAGGAGACCAAGCCACCCAACGCGGGGACCAGGACCAAGCCCTCCATGACCACGAAGTCCGCACTCATGCGGCGTCCGGTGACCAAGGAGAGGAGGGGGAGGCGGAATTTCATACTAGAGTTAAGGCCTCGCGCTCTGCAATCCGCAGCTATTTGTGCCAGCTGGCAGCGCCAGTGGCAAGGCGGCTCGGGGCAACCGGCAACCTCATGAGATGAGCGACGATGCAGACAAAACCTAGTGCAAATAGATTCAGGCCGAAGCCGGAATGTAGCGGTTGCTACATTCGTGACATGTTGTAGCGGGCGCTACAAGGCCTCGTGCGCCGATCCGATCATCCCGGTGCCCCTCAACCTCCGCGACACTCTGTAGAGAAGGACCCAGGCCCCGATGAGAGCCGCGCCATCAGGCTGGAGGGTCACACGGAACCTCGGGTCACCTAGCTTCACTGAGCTTGGCGCGGGGAAGACCCAGGTTTCGGCTTGCAGCCCCGTGTCCCGTGTACAGGACAGGCCCTCAAGGACCTGTCGGACGGGTTCGGCACCAGCAGCGCCGGTGGCAAGGCGGCTCGGGGCAACCGACAACCTCATGAGATGGAACAGGACATAGACAAGACCTAGGGCGACCAGTCCCAGGCCGGAGCCGGACTGTCTAGCGGAGACGACCATCAAAAGAAGCAGGAGACCCGCGGAAATCCACTCGTGCGCCCTGCGATGCGGCCAGAGGAAACAGAGCAAGGGGGGCCGCTCTGGCGATCTGAGGTCTTGCGGTCGAATGCTCGCCTTCATGACCAACTCCACCTGGGGCTCAGGGGCCCACGCCCACGCTAAACATAACCATGAGCTTTAAGGTTATTGAGAAGGAGATCGAGCACATTATGAGGGCCTGAAATCTGGACGCCCTCGTCGGTGACATCGATCTTCACCCCGGAATTGGACCAGATCATCCACCGTGGCAAAGGCGGAATCCAGACTTCGGGCTCAATATCCGTCTCTCGCCTGTAGCCGAGACGGCCAAGGCACAGCCGGGCTTGGTCAGGGTTGAGACGCCGAGCCACGAAATTGGCGGGTGAGGTCATAAAGGCGACTGTATGGATACCGAGGTAGGCCGGACCGATCATGACAATCGGCGCCTCGAATCCAGACTTCACCACCAAAGCAGTCAGGACGAACATCATGATCGCCCCGAACAGAAGCTGCTCCAAAAGAGAATACGGCCATAGCAGGTCTACGAGAACACCCCGGTCGCGTCGCACGACCGGGGCCAAATCTGAATGTTGCTCAGAAACCATAAGCAGGAAATTGATACGTCGCGTAGCCAAAGGCAACGCCTGCCGCAGCGCCCACAAGAAAGCCCACCGACTCGCCCTCTTGAAGAGAGCCGACCGGGTGCTCGCTGTTCGCAACGGCGCCCTGCACCCCATCCGATTGGCGCCCTGACCCCGCCTCCGCTACAACCCCTCACATGACGGTCCGCGCAGCGCAGAGGCAGGTGGTGACGGAGCGGCTGTCCGGGCACCTGCTGGGCACGGGGCTTCGCGCACCAGCGTGCGGCAGCTGGTGGCGGCGGCCCAGGCCTCCGACCGCATGCTGCTCCATTACCTGGGCGACAAGGCAGAGCTCCCGAAAGACGCTATGACGCAGTTGGCGGGTCAGCTGGGCGACCCGCCGGCGACGGCCCTGCCCCCGAACTCGATGCATCCGTCCCTGGCAAAGCCCCTCTGTCGTAAAGCCACACTGCGCCGAGGGCTCCCCCGACACCACCTACAACCCCGCCGGCGACCGCTCCGATGACGCCACCGAGAACCGATCCGGGAACCATCCCGACGCCTGCAAATGGAGCGCCGAGTGCAGCGCCAGTCCAGGCGCCAGCATACCCAAGCACCCCGATCCCGGCGACTGCGCCTCTGACAGCAGCATCTCCACGATCCAATCCAGATCTCGGGAACACAACCGCGAGGAACAAGATAAAGAAGACTGCGAAATGAAACAGATAGGTTTTATTATTCATCGCACCCTCCCGGAATAAATCCGCATAAATATCCGTCACCGCGAAACGGGCCCCGCCGAGGCGGTCTGGTGAATACTATACATGTTTGATCTTGGGTTTACGTACACCACCCCCGCTACGGTTGCCCCAATCATAAAGTGCACCACCGCCGAAGGCGCCGCCAATTCCACCCGCTACGGCGCCAACAAAGCCACCAACAGCCGTCCCAATAGCAGCGCCAGGGACAGCCCCTATACCAGCGAAGGGCGCGCCAATAAGGCTACCGATATATGCGCCGCCAGCAGCACCAAGCGTGGCCCCGGTGGCTGCGCCAGTAACTACCGCATCACCGCGACCTGCACCACTGACCCAATCCAGTTCCTCAACCGTCAAATCTCGGACGTTCAACACTACGGTAGTCATACCGACCTCCCCAACCTTTGCCGGTTGATATCCCGATGTCAATGAGGTCAGGAGCTTGAAGGCTCGATCTCAGGGTCCACGACGGCGCCCTGCACCCCATCCAATTGGCGCCCTGACCCCGCCTCCACTACAACCCTCCCCATGACGGTCCGCGCGGTGCAGAGGCAGGTGGTGACGGAGCGGCTGGCGGGGCACTTGCTGGCCACGGGGCTGTCGCGCACCAGCCTTCGCCAGCTGGCGGCGGCGGCGCAGGTCTCCGACTGCATGCTGCTCTATTGCTTCCGGGACAAGGCCGAGGCCCTGGGGGAGGCCATGGGGCATGTGGCGGCCCAGCTGGGCGGGCGGCTGGAGGCGGCCCTTCCACCGCGCCGTTCGCTGGATCGAGGGTGACGTCGAAGCGGGGATGTGACCGCGTTACCGAAGGCGCTGTCTGTCGCCATACCGCTAATAGTAATCTCGCAATTTCAGGAGAATGTTCCGCCCTGCCTGAGTCAGGATACGATGGCTCTCGCCGGCAGCGCCTTTGCCAAACTGGCTGAGCTCGGATCGGTTGTCCCGCGTGACCCGGCGCCCATCGACCTCGACGATGACATCGCCTACGGCGAGACCAGCCGCCGCGGCAGGGCTGTTGAGGGCTACATGCACAATCTTCAGGCCCTCCTCCTGAGGTTCCAGCGCTGCGCCCAGGCGGTTGCGCTCGAACGGCCGGTAGATCGCTGCGGCGTCCGGAGTCAGCCAGAGGCGGCTCTTGCCCAGATCAAGAGTCATCGCGAAGCGACGCAATACCGGCAATCCCACATTCGCCGAAGCGTTGTCTGGGAGGGCCATCACCAAGGCTGGCACGGATCGCAGGTCTGTTCCGGCGACCGAAAAAACAGGAACGATGACAGAGCCTGTCGTCAGTAACCCGGACACATCGAGGGTTATCCATGTGGATCTTGGCAGTTCGGGTACAAGTTGCGCGGCGGCGGAGTCCGAAATGAGTAGCGCGTTCTGATTCCCCAAATCGAGATCAGCAAATACTTCCTGGCCGTTGATACGGACAGGCATCCTGAGGATTCGCCGCGAGTGAGAAATCAAAGAGATGGGTTCTGAATATAATTCCTTTGCCTCGGCACTTTCGAGAATTCGGAAGCGGCTATTGGAGAATTCGAGCTCAATTATATGGCTATCCAGAAAATCTCGCCCCAATATCATTTTCTGTTCCAGACCCATCGGGGTCATGTCCACGATGAGAAGAGACGTTGAGTATTCACTCCCTGCCACAGTGATATGAGTACCAACGCTTTGTTTAGCCTGGACCTGCTTGGAGAATCCGTTGAGAGCCACACTTTTCGCGGCGGCTATCCCCAGTTGCTTCGCCAGGGAAGAGTCGATGCCAGAGTGGCTGGCGCCGGTATCCAGAACCGCAGCGATTGTCTCACCCGCGATCTGAACTTTCAGAACGATGGACCCGCTCGATAGGTCCATCGCCTCCCATGCGGGCAGCCGTTGGACGCCCGCCGCTGGCGTGGGCGGCTGGGCCAGGCCGAGGGAGGGGGCGACGCCCGAGATCAGCGCGGAGCACAGGACCGCTGCCAGGGACCGAAGATGGGCGAACTCGCCTCTCATTTCGATTTCCTATTCACATATCACCGGAATGCTAACTACAAATATTCAACACTTCTTATTTTCAGGAGACCTGCTCGGCTCCTTAAGCCCGCGAACCAGGATAAATCCACCTGCCCCAGCCATAGCAGCCGAAGCTGTAAACACGACTACCACAGCCTCGACCGGTGTGGAGACGGGAAGCGTATCCCCCGGATCATTGTCGCGCACCGACCCGCCCTCTTGAAGAAAGCGGACCGGATTCTCGCCGTCCACGACGGCGCCCTGCACCCCATCCAATTGGCGCCCTGACCCCGCCTCCGCTACAACCCTCCCCATGACGGTCCGCGCAGCGCAGAGGCAGGTGGTGACGGAGCGGCTGGCGGGGCATCTGCTGGCCAGCGGCCTGTCGCGCACCAGCGTGCGGCAACTGGCGGCGGCGGCGCAGGTCTCCGACCGCATGCTCCTCTATTACTTCCGGGACAAGGCCGAGGCCCTGGGG
>JBJTFE010000049.1:0-2350 GCA_046093265.1 Phenylobacterium sp.
GTATCGCCCGCTGGTCGGCCCTGGCCGCTGACTTCCCGATCTCGGTTCCGGGTTACCAGCTGGACCGCCGCTGCGGCTCCGGCCTGCAGGCGCTGATCGAGCCGGTATCGATCCGGAAGCCCGGCCCCATGGTCGAGGACAGGCTGATCTTCTTTATGGCGGTGGCCTCGGCGCCCGAGGGCTTGGCCTTGTACAGGGGGTCGACCAGGGCGCGCACGTTGGCCGCGATCTGGTCCTCGGTGAAGCTGGCCTTGCCGATGCCGGCGTGAATGATGCCGGTTTTCTCGGTGCGGAACTCGATGGCGCCGCCCTTGGCGTCCTTCACAGCCTGGCCGACATTCGGGGTCACCGTGCCGACGCGCGGGTTGGGCATCAGGCCGCGCGGGCCCAGCACCTTACCCAGGCGGCCGACGAGGGCCATCATGTCCGGCGTAGCGATCACCCGGTCGAACTCCATGAAGCCGCCCTGGATGCGCTCAACCAGTTCCTCAGCGCCCACCACCTCGGCGCCGGCGGCCTTGGCCTCCTCGGCTTTGGCGTCCCTGGCGATGACGGCGACGCGGACGTCGCGTCCGGTGCCCGACGGCAGGTTCACGACGCCGCGGACCTGCTGGTCGGCGTGGCGCGGGTCGACGCCCAGGTTCACGGCGATCTCGATCGACTCGTCGAACTTGGCCTTGGCGTTTTCCTTGACGAGCCGGATGGCGTCGCCAACGGGGTGGGCGGCGAGACGGTCGCCGGTCCAGGCCTTGATGCGCTTGGTTTGCCGGGTCATGCGTCAGCCCTCCACAATCTCAAGGCCCATCGAGCGGGCGGAGCCCTCGATGATGCGTGCGGCCGCCTCGATATCGATGGCGTTCAGGTCCTTCATCTTCTTCTCGGCGATATCCCTCAGCTGCGCGCGGGAAATGCTGCCGGCCACATCGCGGCCCGGCGCCTTGGAGCCGGACTTCAGGCCCAGGGCCTCCTTGATGTAGTGCGTCGCCGGAGGCGTCTTGGTGATGAAGGTGAAGGATTTGTCCTGGTAGACCGTGATCACGGTCGGGAGCGGCGTACCGCGGACTTCCTTCTCGGTGCGGGCGTTGAACTCCTTGCAGAAGCCCATGATGTTGACCCCGCGCTGACCCAGGGCCGGCCCGATGGGCGGCGAGGGCGTGGCGGCGCCAGCGGGCACCTGCAGCTTGATGTAGCCCAGTATCTTCTTGGCCATATTCTCCTCTTTGACCGGACGCCCGGTCTGTTGAGCCGTGGTGCGGGGTCAGACTGGCCTCCCCTCCCACGGATTTGAAGTCCCCGGCCCGAAGCCAAGGGACGGTTGCCGGTCAGACGACTTTCTCGACCTGGCCGTATTCGAGCTCCACCGGCGTGGCGCGTCCGAAGATGGACACGGTCACGCGCAGGCGGGCGCGATCCTCGTCGACCTGCTCCACCGAGCCGTTGAAGCTGGCGAAGGGGCCGTCCGTAACCCGCACGGTCTCGCCGATCTCGAAGGTGATGGTCGGCTTCGGCCGCTCCACACCCTCCTCGATGGCGCCGATGATCCGGGCGACTTCACGCTCGGAAACCGGCTGGGGCTTGTTCTGACTTCCCAGGAAGCCGGTGACCTTGGGCGTATTCTTGATGAGGTGATAGGCCTCGTCCGTCAGCTCCATCTTCACCAGAACGTAGCCCGGGAAAAACTTCCGTTCGGCATTGACCTTCCGGCCGCGGCGGACCTCCACCACGTCCTCCGTGGGCACCAGAATATCCGAGAACTTATCCTCGAGCCCCTGAGTGCGGGCCTGCTCGCGGATCGCCTCCGCCACCTTCTTCTCGAAGTTCGAGTAGGCGTGGACGATGTACCACTTGTGGCGCGGATTGGCCGCAACGGCCGCTTCGGCGTTCATGGCAGGCTCACCCCCCGTTGGCGAAGTTCAGAATGAAGGACAGGCTCCAGCCGAGGATCAAATCCACGAGCTGAAGAAACAGGGCGGCGACCACAACCATGACTCCGACGAAGACCGAAGTGATCCAGGTCTCCCGCGGAGTAGTCCAGGTGATCTTCCGACCCTCAGCGCGGACCTCCCGAAGGAACTGAAGCAGGCCGACGCGCTTCTTCGGCGCAGCCCCGGCGGCGAGAGCGGACGACGGGGCCACGGCGGCGGCCGTACGCGCCGCCCTTTCCTTCATCGCCTGAGGCTTCGAGCCCTTTTTCCTGGCCATGGCCGTTCCTGAAACTCTCTCTACCCGGGCCCGGACTTCCGGACCTGAAACCTTACATAGTCAGCCCGTGGCAGGAGTGGAGGGACTCGAACCCCCGGCCCTCGGTTTTGGAGACCGATGCTCTACCAGCTGAGCTACACTCCTGTAC